>NZ_JASPJI010000045.1:0-2526 GCF_030232285.1 Corynebacterium sp. MSK047
AACAAGCACTTTCCCAAAAAAGTATTAGTTAGTACATCGGCACACTATTGAGTTCTCACACAACACACACCCACGAAAACAACCACCCCAACCAGGGCAACCACCACGTGAGCAGCAGAAGAAGACTCTACCTTCACTGCAAACACAAGTCAAACCGACCGTGAATACAAAGTAAACTCTCCCCCGCATCACCACAACAAGCGATCACATCGCCCTGTCGCGCTGACCCCGGATACATTACACACACTTCACACATAAAGCGAACCCGCAGGTCACAATGCCTTTCTTGGGTACTTTCGAGCTAATAGAAGACCATAACCCTAGAGTTTCACTTAAAGCTGTTCGGCAATGCGTTCGTTCACCGGCTTCTTACGCACACTCACGATTTATCTCAGCAAAGTGACAAGTCTCGAGGCCTTCGTCGTAAAGCGAGATGGAGCGAAACCACCCCAATAGAAAGCTCCAGTGAGGAAAAGCTGGACTAGGGAACTAAAGTCGAACTGTGACTACATCAACGAAGACCGATGCCCGGCCGGTCCATCCGGTCGATGAGTATCCGGGCCATGTGAAATTGCTTGTACTCGGCTTTCAACATGTGCTCGCCGCGTATGCAGGCGCGGTGGCAGTCCCGCTTTTCGTGGGCTGGGCACTTGTGGATGCCGGGCGTATGTCCCCATCCGATATTCCGCACCTAATTGCCGCGGACCTGTTTGTTGCCGGCATCGCCACCATCGTGCAGTCGGTGGGTATTTGGCGATTTGGTGTGCGGTTACCACTGATTCAGGGCTGTACCTTCTCTGCCGCCATTCCGATGGTCACTATCGGATCGCAATACGGCGTGCCCGCAATCTACGGTTCGGTGATTGCATCGGGCATTTTCATGATGCTCTTTGCACCGCTTTTTGCGTCGCTTCTACGTCTATTTCCGCCGTTGGTCACTGGCACGGTGCTATTGATTATCGGTACGACGCTTATGCCAGTCGCAGCTGACTGGGTTGGTGGCGGTGCTGAAGTCAAGGACACTCCTGATTTCGGCACGCCCCAAAACTTGGCAGTAGCTGTGTTTGTGTTGGTCTTGATTCTCAGTATTGAGCGTTGGGCACCGGAATGGCTCGCCCGAATCGCCGTTCTAGTGGGCATGATTTCTGGGTTGCTGCTGTGCATTCCATTGGGAATGGTGGATTGGTCTGGGACTAAGGACTCACCAATCTTTGGGTTGACACATCCGTTCTACTTCGGCATGCCTGAGTTTGTCTTCTCGGCTGTATTTGCCATGTGCATTGTTTCGCTTGTGACTATGGTCGAGGCGACTGGAGATGTGCTTGCGATCAGTGAGATTACCGAGACCGAGATTGATAATCGCCGTATTGCCGACACACTGCGTGCCGACGGTGCTGCGACCGTGATCGGTGGTATTTTCAATACCTTCCAATACACGGCGTTTGCCCAGAACATCGGCGTCCTGTCCATCACGGGTGTGCGATCCCGGTGGGTTACCGCAGCTGCAGGCGGAATGCTGCTGGTTCTAGGCCTGATTCCAAAGACGGCCGCTCTCGTTGCTGCTATCCCGGCTCCAGTTTTGGGAGGTGCCGGTATCGCCTTGTTCGGCATGGTCGCAGCATCCGGCGTCCGCACCCTATCCAAGGTTAAGTTCACTGAATCCAACGTGATCGTGGTTGGTATTCCGTTGGCACTGGCATTGCTTCCTGCTGTATCGCCCGAACTATTCTCCGGACTGCCGGCATGGGCACAAACGTTTATGGCCTCAGGAATCTGCGTAGGTTCCGTCGCAGCAATCATCTTGAACCTTTTGTTCAACACCGCCGACCGTGCACCGCACACAGTTACTCCGAGCGCTCACGACACCTTCCGCGGAGGTATCAACTCTGAAGATAAGGACCACGACGGCTACGGCGACGTCCCACCAGCTAAGCCGAGCAGCAATAGCTAACTTCGGTACTTTGATCAGCGCGGCTCGATAGCTCAATCCCAGACCGCGCTGGCGTGACTAAATACAACACATTCCCGTATGGGCGCAGGAAATACCTCGCCCATACGGGATTTCCTTTTGGCGCGACCTTGGATGGCGCCGCGTTGTCTCGTAGGTAGGACTTAAGAATCAGGACGAATTCCAAATAAGCGTATGGATCCCTATTTGGACAGCTTGGCAGTAAAGCCCCATTGAAGCGCGGTATCTGCATGTCGGGATGAGTGGCTGTGGTAAACACAGAAGTGCAATAACTGAATCGGACATGCCAACAAGCTCAGTGCCAGAATTCGAGGAGCCTCCGACCGGTGTACTGCGCATCGGACCCTTCTAAGTACCCGCAATTAAGCCAAATCGGTAGCTACCCCGAGATATAAGCCACGACATTTGTCGATTAAATGTTGTTTATCCGTAGGTACAAAAGTGGGCCGCAGCAGCCCACCCCACACAAGGGGCAAGGCAACCACGACCCACACAATAAACTTTTTATGCCGGCGGCGACCTACTCTCCCACACCCTCCCGAGTGCAGTACCATCGG
>NZ_JASPJI010000046.1:0-2335 GCF_030232285.1 Corynebacterium sp. MSK047
GGTAAGCAGAGTTTTTGAAATGTAAGGCCTTTGAATAAGACAAAAGGCTGCCTCATCGCTAACTTTGCAACAGTGCCCGCTCAGATCGACACCACGACTGCGTCCGGTCGCATGGTGTTCGGAATCTTCGCCACCTTGGCCGAGTTCGAGCGGGATCTGATCCGAGAGCGCACCATGGCGGGTCTCGCCTCCGCGAGAGCGCGCGGTCGCAAGGGCGGACGAAAATTCGCGCTCACCAAAGCTCAGGTGCGTCTCGCGCAAGCCGCCATGGCCCAGCGCGATACTTCAGTTTCCGATCTCTGCAAGGAACTCGGCATCGAGCGCGTCACTCTCTACCGATATGTCGGTCCCAAAGGCGAGCTCAGAGACCATGGAAAGCATGTTCTCGGACTTACGTAGCAACTCGTTTCTTTTCGCAGGTTGAGCCACCTCCGCGCTTCATCAGAAAACTGAAGGAACCTCCATTGAATCGAACTAATATTTTTTTTGGTGAATCGCATTCTGACTGGTTGCCTGTCAGAGGCGGAGAATCTGGTGATTTTGTTTTTCGACGTGGTGACGGGCATGCCTTCGCGAAAATCGCACCTGCTTCCCGCCGCGGTGAGCTCGCTGGAGAGCGTGACCGCCTCATTTGGCTCAAAGGTCGAGGTGTGGCTTGCCCCGAGGTGATCAACTGGCAGGAGGAACAGGAGGGTGCATGCTTGGTGATAACGGCAATTCCGGGAGTACCGGCGGCTGATCTGTCTGGAGCGGATTTGCTCAAAGCGTGGCCGTCAATGGGGCAGCAACTTGGCGCTGTTCACAGCCTATCGGTTGATCAATGTCCGTTTGAGCGCAGGCTGTCGCGAATGTTCGGACGCGCCGTTGATGTGGTGTCCCGCAATGCCGTCAATCCCGACTTCTTACCGGACGAGGACAAGAGTACGCCGCAGCTCGATCTTTTGGCTCGTGTCGAACGAGAGCTACCGGTGCGGCTCGACCAAGAGCGCACCGATATGGTTGTTTGCCATGGTGATCCCTGCATGCCGAACTTCATGGTGGACCCTAAAACTCTTCAATGCACGGGTCTGATCGACCTTGGGCGGCTCGGAACAGCAGATCGCTATGCCGATTTGGCACTCATGATTGCTAACGCCGAAGAGAACTGGGCAGCGCCAGATGAAGCAGAGCGCGCCTTCGCTGTCCTATTCAATGTATTGGGGATCGAAGCCCCCGACCGCGAACGCCTTGCCTTCTATCTGCGATTGGACCCTCTGACTTGGGGTTGATGTTCATGCCGCCTGTTTTTCCTGCTCATTGGCACGTTTCGCAACCTGTTCTCATTGCGGACACCTTTTCCAGCCTCGTTTGGAAAGTTTCATTGCCAGACGGGACTCCTGCAATCGTCAAGGGATTGAAACCTATAGAAGACATTGCTGATGAACTGCGCGGGGCCGACTATCTGGTATGGCGCAATGGGAGGGGAGCAGTCCGGTTGCTCGGTCGTGAGAACAATCTGATGTTGCTCGAATATGCCGGGGAGCGAATGCTCTCTCACATCGTTGCCGAGCACGGCGACTACCAGGCGACCGAAATTGCAGCGGAACTAATGGCGAAGCTGTATGCCGCATCTGAGGAACCCCTGCCTTCTGCCCTTCTCCCGATCCGGGATCGCTTTGCAGCTTTGTTTCAGCGGGCGCGCGATGATCAAAACGCAGGTTGTCAAACTGACTACGTCCACGCGGCGATTATAGCCGATCAAATGATGAGCAATGCCTCGGAACTGCGTGGGCTACATGGCGATCTGCATCATGAAAACATCATGTTCTCCAGTCGCGGCTGGCTGGTGATAGATCCCGTCGGTCTGGTCGGTGAAGTGGGCTTTGGCGCCGCCAATATGTTCTACGATCCGGCTGACAGAGACGACCTTTGTCTCGATCCTAGACGCATTGCACAGATGGCGGACGCATTCTCTCGTGCGCTGGACGTCGATCCGCGTCGCCTGCTCGACCAGGCGTACGCTTATGGGTGCCTTTCCGCAGCTTGGAACGCGGATGGAGAAGAGGAGCAACGCGATCTAGCTATCGCGGCCGCGATCAAGCAGGTGCGACAGACGTCATACTAGATATCAAGCGACTTCTCCTATCCCCTGGGAACACATCAATCTTACCGGAGAATATCGTTGGCCAAAGCCTTAGCGTAGGATTTCGCCCTCTCCCGCAAACGACCCCATCTTTGCGGCGATCGTGGCCGGATAGCCGTCTTCGACAATCAGCCGAGCTAACCGGAGACGGGCACGAGGAGTGAGAAGAGCGTTCGGATGGGTCATCAATTGGCCTCCGCCGCGGTCTTCGTA
>NZ_JASPJI010000047.1:0-2076 GCF_030232285.1 Corynebacterium sp. MSK047
ACCTCGGCATCCAAAAAGGCTGGATCAAATAACCGCAACACGCCCGGAAAAGACACACTTTTCTTTACTTAACCCGTTTCCACGCCCCTAGAATCCGCCGAATCAATCAAAACAAGCAAAATCCCGATTCTCAGTGACGAGAATCGGGATATCATTTGGCAGCTCGAGTTTCGTGAATTTTGCAGGACAAAAACGTGAAACCACCACTTTGTACCCCGTACGGGATTTGAACCCGTGTTACCGCCGTGAGAGGGCGGCGTCCTAGGCCGCTAGACGAACGGGGCTTAGAACTTTCATCCGCGCGCTGCGGACTTGTTAAACAATACACTAGACGTGGATAGTAACTGCAAATCGCCCGGTCAAGGCGCTAAATTCCAAGTGCTTCCACATTTTTTGCCAGTGCGTTTTTAAGCTCCGCTTCATCCATTCTTCGCAGCGCCGCAACTTCCGCGACAGTGTCCCGCAAGGCCGCGACGACCTCTGCAGAAACCACCTCCGCCGCGTAGCCGCTTCCAGGCTCGTGCGGAAGGTCAGTTTCCAGCAAAAGCCTATCGACGGGCACCTGCGACACATAGGCCCGTCCGCGTTTGGTCCGCAACATGAGCGGATTGACGGAGATGTAGCCACCGGCTCGGATAAGCCTGGTCAGCTCATCGCTGGTGCCACCGAAACGGTGAAAGATGGGCACGAGATTCTGACCGAGCCCTACCCCTTTGTCGGAGTCCAAGCGCGGTTCCAGCAGATCAAGCACTGTATCGGCGCTGCGGACTGTGTGAATGGACAGGATATGCGGCTGGCTCGAGGCTCGGACAGCATCGAGAATGCTTGTGAAGACGTGGATTTGGGTCTCGGCGGGAACGTCGTCAAGCCTGCGGGGCGCGAAGTCCAAGCCAATCTCACCGACGAAACGGGTGCGTGGAAGGGCCTCGCGAAATATCTCAAGCTCGCGCTCGTAGTTGCCGTCGATATACCACGGGTGATAGCCGACTGCGGCCATGGGGAGATTTTCGCGCTCTATCTCGACAAATACGGAGGGGCGGACTGTCTGCGCGATGATCTCCACGCCTTCCTGCGCAATATCGGCTTTGAAGCACTCGCGCGAAGCCGGTGGCAGGAAATCGTAGTGAAAGTGGGTATCGATGAGCCGCATCATTTTTCCGTTGGTGGCTGGTTTTCGTCGGCCGGACCGCCGATGCGCGGGGCCAGCGGGGTTTCCTCGAACCCGAGCAGACGGCGAATGACCTTTCCGGCCAGCATCTGCCCCATGATTGGCGGTATGTAGCTCATGGTACCGAGGGTTTCCGCCTTGGTACCGCTGCCCTTGTCCGCAATTCTCACTGGCTCTTCGGATGAGTACAGCACCTCAAGACCGCGAATGCGTCGGCGGATACACACCTGACGGACGACCTTCGCCAGCGGACAGACCTTAGTCTTATTGATCTTTGAGAAGGTTAGCCGAGCTGGGTCGAGCTTATTTCCGCCACCCATAGCGGAAATGAGGTGGATGCGATTTTCCGCGCACCACTGCGCGATCTCAATCTTGCCGGTGACATCGTCGATAGCGTCGATGATGTAATCCGGACGCGGGAACTGCTCGAAGGCCTCCGCCAGGTTTTCGCGTGTAAGAAAAATCTGACGAGCATAGGTCGTACAATCCGGGTTGATATCGGCAACCATCGCCTCCATGACCTCGGCTTTGACCCGGCCAATCGTGGAGACAAAAGCCAGCGCTTGACGGTTGAGATTGCTCGGCTCTACGACATCGCCGTCGATCAAGATGAGGTTGCCCACGCCGCCTCGGGCGAGAGCTTCGGCACAACTCGACCCCACGCCTCCGAGTCCAACAACCATGACGGTAGATTCAGCCAACGTTTCTAGCCCCTCCTCCCCTAGGAGAAGCTTCAGTCGTGCGAAACGTTCACTGGTCATAGTCGCCCCTGGTCATAGTCGCCTCGATGCTTAAAAAACAAAAACTCCCCAGCCGACTGACTGGGGAGTAACTTTGTACCCCGTACGGGATTTGAACCCGTGTTACCGCCGTGAGAGGGCGGCGTCCTAGGCCGCTAGACGAACGGG
>NZ_JASPJI010000048.1:0-1714 GCF_030232285.1 Corynebacterium sp. MSK047
GGAGTTGTCAGTGGGTGAATGCGCCACCTCGACTTGGAGGTTGTTGTGGCTGGTCGTTGGACTCCGAAAGATGTGAAGGCTACTTCTGTGGCGCGGCTTGTTGCAGGCGATGATGTCGGCGAGATTGCTCGTGAGGCCGGTGTGGCAGAGGCCACGGTTTATGAATGGGTCAAGCAAGCAGGCGCACTCCCACCGAAGAAGGCGTTGGCACGTGCACGCGACCAGCTCATCAACGAGGCGGTGGCGCTGGTGGCTTCAGGTATGTCGGTACCGGATGCGGCTGCGACGTTAGGCATGTCACCAGGGGCGTTGTACCAGCGGTTGGCGAAAGTCGGTGTGCTCACCGAACTGCAGCAAAAGCCCCGCATCACCCCGCAGCAGAAAGCTGACGCGGTCGCACGGGTGCTGGCTGGTGAGCCGGTTGACAAGGTTGCGGCGGCGTTCGACCGGTCTGCGAATTCGGTGTATCGCTGGGTGCAGCAAGCACGCCAGGAGAAGGCGGGCGGAAACCGTGATGCGTCACAGCGCGCGGACACGCCGGAGGCTTGCACGGTAAAACCACCTGCACACAGCAAAGTTGATTCCGTGCCAGCACCAATGAAAACACAGGCAGGTCACGCGCCTGCCGACTATGCCGAGGACCGTGTGAAAGTCGGCCGCGGAGTCCGACTGTCGTATGAAGACCGCCTGACGATCCAACATGGGTGCAACCAGGGAATGTCAGCCAGACAGATCGGAGCACTTCTGGGGCGCCACCATAGCGTGATCAGCCGGGAAATCGCCCGCAACGGGTGGGAAGTTCCCGGCGAAGACGGTGAGGCCACGGTGTACTACAACGCCCGGCAAGCCGGCCTGGGCGCTAAGGCGCGTGCGCATCGGCCGAAGGTGCGCAAGCTCGACGACAACCCGGCACTTCGTGCTGTGGTGGTGACGTGTCTTGCCCGCCGGTGGTCGCCCGGGCGCATCAGTGTGTGGCTTCAGCATGCTTTCGCCGATGATGAAAGCATGCGTATTTCCCACGAAGCGATCTACAGTGCCTTGTACATCCAGGGCAAAGGCAGCTTGCGCGCCGAGCTTGAAGCGGTGATGAAGACCCAAGATGTGCTCATCCGTGGCGGCAAGCGGCGAAAAGCCCGGCCCCGTAATGCCGGTGTGTTAACGGGTAAGCCGTGGATCAAAGGTGCTGAAATCACCAAGCGCAGCCCAGAGGCTGACGACCGGGCAATCCCCGGGCACTGGGAAGGCGATCTTGTTATCGGCACCGGCGGCAAAAGCGCGCTGATTACCCTGGTGGAGCGCACCAGCCGCTACACCCTGCTTGGTCATCTGCCCACCGAACACACATCGATGACGGTGATTGCAACGATCCAGCAGATGGTCAAAGACCTCAACGCTGAACAGCTCAAGACCATCACCTGGGATCAAGGCGTGGAAATGGCTGAAACCGCACGTGTGCGCATCAAAGACGGCTGCGAGGTGTACTTTTGCGATCCGCACGCGCCGTGGCAGCGGCCGACCAACGAGAACACCAACGGTGAGATCCGCCGCCGGTTCTACAAGAAAGGCACCGACTTCGCCGAAGTAACCCCCGAGCACGTCGCCTGGGTGCAAGACGAACTCAACGACACACCACGACAAGTCCTCGGCGGAGCAACCCCACGTGAGATACTCCAGCAAATATTCAATCGTGGCGCATTAACCGCTTGATCCCGCC
>NZ_JASPJI010000049.1:0-1601 GCF_030232285.1 Corynebacterium sp. MSK047
GGCTGGCGGTGTGACCGACAACCCCTGACCTGTCTGATTCGGGACTCGACATGCCCCAAACTCTAACATGCCTTCAAGAGAGTGTCTAATGGTTTGTGTGTGAGGGGTTTCCCTTACATGAAGGAGATAAACCATAATGGATTCTGTGGCGAAACGAGATCCAGAAGATTCCGCGAAGATTAAAGCGATCGAGCAAAGACTGCTGGCAAACCCCGAGATAGCCAAGCTAATTGACGAGCTGGGAACCACCGCGACCGACGCGAATGATTTGGTGCGCGGGCTCTTGCAGGCCTCGGTCACCCGCGGGCTAGAAGCCGAAATGGATGCTCATTTGGGCTATTCCAAAGGCGACCGGGAGGCCAAATCGGCTGGTGGTGGCGATAATTACCGCAATGGTTCGTATGTCAAAAAGGTTGATTCGAACTACGGCCCGGTCGATGTCACCGTCCCACGCGATCGCCAGGGCACATTTTTGCCGACCATGGTGCCCAAAGGCTCACGCCGGTTGACTGATGTCGATGACATGATCATTAGCTTGTATGCCGGTGGCATGACAGTGCGCGATATCCAGCATCATATGGCCACAGCGATGAGAGTTGATATCTCTCACGAGACGATTTCCGCGGTAACTGATGCGGTGCTAGATGAGGTCATGATCTGGCAAAACCGGCAGCTAGACGAGTTTTACCCAGTAATATTTCTTGACGCGCTGCGGATTAAAGTCCGCGACGGTGGACGCGTAGTCAACAAGTCCGCCTATTTGGTTATCGGCGTGGATATGGACGGTATCAAACACATCCTGGGTATCTGGTTGGCGAAAGAAGAAGGCGCCTCCTTCTGGGCTCATGTGTGCGCGAACCTGGCAAGCCGTGGAGTCCAGGACGTGTTTATTGTCTGCTGCGATGGTTTGAAAGGCCTGCCGGAAGCGGTGGAAGCAACGTGGCCGGATTCGATGGTCCAGACCTGTGTGGTGCATTTGATTCGGGCAGCAAACCGGTGGGTAGCCTACGGTGGTCGCAAGGCAGTATCTGCGTCGTTGAAGAAGGTCTACACCGCCCCGGATGAAACAACCGCCAAGGCAGCGCTGGAGGAATTCGCCGACTCAGAACTGGGCCAGAAATATCCCCAATCAGTCAAGGTCTGGACGGATGCGTGGGATCGTTTCGTGCCGTTTCTGCAGTTCCCGCCGATGGCCAGGAAGGTTATCTATACGACAAACTCGATTGAGTCGATGAATAACGAGCTGCGTAAAGCCACCCGTAACCGTGTGCAGTTTACCAATGACGATTCTGCGATTAAGACGCTGTGGTTGATGATCTGCAATATCGAGGATAAACGCGCGGCCAAACGCGCGAAACAGGGCAAGAAAGCTGCGGCTACCAGCGGAAGACTCATCGAAGGCAGCAAGGTCACCAACTGGAAACAAGCCATAAACCAGATGGCAGTGGCCTATCCCGAACGATTCACAAACTACCTATAAAACACTTACCCGAAAGCCCCACACACAAACAGCTTGACAGGCTCGCCTTCAATGGCAAGCGGTCTGGACAGATACTTCTTGAATCGGCACGGTGTCATTACGGGCGGGGGCCAGAACAACG
>NZ_JASPJI010000004.1:0-130946 GCF_030232285.1 Corynebacterium sp. MSK047
GGTTGATAGGCCGGATCTGGAAGCATCGTAAGGTGTGGAGGTGACCGGTACTAATAGACCAAACATTCAACACACAAAAACAGTGGTTGAACAAGAGTTTTTGCTCGCGTCCGTTATTCAGTGTCTGGCATGACACCACCCACCCAAAGTTGTGGTGGGGATGGGTTGTTGCCTGGTTTTTGTCGGTGGTGTTAGCGGTGGGGTCACGCCCGGTCCCATTCCGAACCCGGAAGCTAAGTCCACCAGCGCCGATGGTACTGCACTCGGGAGGGTGTGGGAGAGTAGGTCGCCGCCGGCATAAAAAGTTTATTGTGTGGGTCGTGGTAGCCAGTTCCCGTGTGGGGCGGGGGTGCTGCGGCCCACTTTTGTTTTACCCACAGGTAAACAGAATTAACTAAGCGTCGATCGGATCCTCGGTTTCCTCTTTTGGTGAATCCTCGTTGGCTCTCTGTGGCAGACTGTCTCTATGACTAATCAGACACCTAACTCCGATGTGGTTAACCTCGCTTCTTCTGAGGACGAGGCTCAAGACAACTTCACTCCCGTAACGACCGAAGAAGGTAAGCTACAACAGCTTATTGAATGGCTCGAAGAACACGTCTCGGCCTATTCCTACTTGAGCGAGGTTGTCCCCTTGGGTGCCTCTGAGGAAGACATTAAGAAGGCTCGTGCTTCAGTCAATGACCGCGGCGCTCGTATGCCAGACGCCATCATTCACGGTTCAATGATGGTCCTGGGGGCGGCCGTCAACCATTCCTCGCCATACCTTGCGTATGCCGACGGCAAAGTAGAGGTGACGGATACGACGGTGGGGGATAGTCCTAGCGTTCCGGTGCGGGTTTTTGTCCCACAGGATCCAACCGGGTCTGTGGTAGTTGCCGCACACGGCGGCGCTTTCTGGATGGGCGACGGCAGTCTGCGTGAGAATTCCTTCGGCCCAAATATGGCTGCCCTGGCAGCCCGATCGGGCGCAATTGTTGTGGACGTGGATTACCGGCTCGCACCAGAGAATAAGGTATCTGAGGCCGTCTATGACATTGCGCGGGTAGTCGCATCTGTCGCAGATGATTCGTTGCAGCTTCAAAAATTGGGTGCAATGCCCATCAGTGATCAGAACCCGTTAGTTCTTTATGGTGTCTCTTCAGGCGGCCACAACGTTGTTTCCGCGGTAGACCAGATTAGTCAAGACACTCCGGTTGCTCTGTTGCTCGTTGCCCCGGCTCTAGACCTGCGTGGTGCTCCTGCGGTGTGGTTGCAGGCATTCTTCGGCACCTCTGATGATTCGGCAAAGGAAGTGTCACCGGGATTGCATGAGCCGTCGCGAAGCATGCGTGTCCACGTTCAGGCGGCCTCCCGCGATACTGTCGTTCGGCCAGCTACCGAGTACCTGAAGAAGGTCGAGGAGGCAGGTGGAGACGCCACTCAGGCGGTATTCTTGGCGACTCACCAGATTGCGGTTCCAAAGGTTCAGCGTGAACAGATTACGGACGCGGCGCGGTTCATTCTAGAGGCCACTCACACGGAACGTGAGCTGCCAGAGGACCCGGCAGGTGAATACGATAAGGAAGCGATTGACCGGCAGAACGAAGAGTCCTGGGGCAAGAGCTAGTCAACCCGTTTCAGTTCCTAATGGCGCTCTCGCTGTGCATGTGAGCACCACAGAGGGGAGCGCTGCTAAGGGAAATCGGGGGGCGGGGCGGCAACAGCTCAGTGCCAAAAGGTCGGGGCTAACAGCCCCCGACTAGTTCAGCGGCAGGAGATTGCGCTTCGTTGCGTGTACCTCTTCCACCCGGTCGATGTTGCGTTCGAGCACATTCCAATCGTTGACAGGAATATTGCGCTGGGCTTGGGCAATGATTGACTTGTCTGGAGTGGACCACGCGAGCGGCACTGGGGTGATTTCGTCGTAGAACTCGGTGCGGCTCTTGTGTGTACCGGCCACAGCAACAGCTGGCACCTTCGCGCCCACGCGGCGGGGAACACCGGAAATCGTGGTGACCGTACGTGTAGCCAGGGCCGGGACGGGCTCGCCATCGGAGGGGGTTTTACGCATGTCCACCAGGGTCATCAGCACCATGGTCCGCTCATCCACACGCGCAATCATGGCCGGAACCAGCGGGGATTCGTCGTAAAGCTCTTGCGGATCCTTAATTGCGCGTCGCACCTGGAAGGTAACGCCGACGTAGAGAGCTGCGAGGGCGAAAAGCACAACCGCGCTGCCGATAACAAACGGCGTGCGGTCGAAAACTATTAGAACCAGCACAGCGCCGACGAGCAGCAGAGCAGAGAAAATGCCGGAGGAGATGAGCAGTCGGCGGGCATCGCGGTAGTACTCGTTGTTGGCGTTGGTGTGCTCGCGGTTGACGGGGAAGTGAAAGTTCATGGCAGTCCTTTAGTTATCCAGTTTTCTAGGATTCCGAGCTAGCGGTGGAATCACCGGGCAGGGAGGGCCCGAGGTACTCGTCTGCGTCGACGATTCGGTAGGCGTAGCCCTGTTCCGCCAGGAAACGCTGGCGGTGAGCTGCGTATTCGGTATCGAGCGTATCGCGAGTCACCACCGAGTAAAAGACGGCGCCACCGCCATCGGACTTCGGGCGCAGGAGACGCCCCAGGCGCTGTGCCTCCTCCTGTCGGGAACCGAAGGTGCCGGAGATTTGCACGGCGACGGAGGCTTCGGGAAGGTCGATGGAGAAGTTCGCAACCTTGGAGACCACCAGCGTGTTGATCTCGCCGCGCCGGAACTTCCCAAAGAGCTCCTCGCGTTTGGCGTTGGATGTCTTCCCTTCGATGACGTCGACGCCGAGCTCTTCGCCGATCTCTTCGAGCTGATCCAGGTAGGCACCAATCACCAGAGCGGGTTCGCCCTCGTGTCGGGCAAGGATTTGCTTGACGACGGGAATCTTCGTCGGCGTCGTTGCGGCCAGACGATACCTGTCGGAGGCCTCAGCCGTGGCGTAGAGCATGCGCTCGGACTCGGTCGGGGTCACGCGGACCTCAACGCAGTCTGCCGGTGCGATCCAGCCCTGGGCTTCAATGTCCTTCCATGGGGCGTCGTAGCGCTTCGGGCCAATCAGGCTGAAGACATCGCCCTCGCGGCCATCTTCGCGCACCAGGGTAGCGGTGAGCCCCAGTCGACGGCGCGACTGCAGATCCGCACTCATTCGGAACACGGGAGCGGGCAGGAGGTGGACCTCGTCGTAGATGATGAGGCCCCAGTCGCGGGAATCGAATAGCTCGAGTGCGCGGTATTCTCCCTTAGTCTTGCGCGTGACCACTTGGTAGGTCGCAATGGTGACGGGGCGAATTTCCTTCTTTTCGCCGGAGTACTCGCCGATTTCGTCCTCGGTCAGCGAGGTGCGTCGCAGCAGCTCGTCGCGCCACTGCCTGCCGGCGACGGTGTTGGTGACCAGAATCAAAGTGGTGCGCTGCGCGTCTACCATGGCCGCCGCACCGACGATTGTCTTGCCTGCGCCACAGGGCAGCACCACGACGCCGGAGCCACCTTCGCGGAAGGAATCAGCCGCCATGCGCTGGTAGTCGCGCAGTTCCCAGGTGTCGTGGCCTCCGGTGCCCTGATCCTGCCAAGCGATGGCGTGTGCCTCACCGTCGATGTATCCGGCGGTGTCATTGGCAGGCCAGCCGACTTTCAGCAGCTCCTGTTTGATTCGGCCTCGCTCGGAGGGGTGCACGGTCCAGGTGTCGGCATCGATTTGCTCGCCAAGCATCGGACGAATCTTTTTGTGCTTGGTCACCTCGGCCAGTACCGCAGGGTCGTGTGAAACCAGAATAAGGCCGTGAGCTGGATGCTTTGTCAGGCTCAGGCGACCATAGCGGTCCATGGTCTCCGCGACGTCGATAAGCAGCGGCTGTGGGACGGGGAACTTGGAGAAGCGCTCGAGGACATCGACCACCTGCTCCGCGTCGTGACCGGCGGCGCGGGCATTCCACAGCGCCAGCGGGGTGATGCGGTAGGTGTGCACATGTTCAGGAGCGCGTTCGAGCTCCGCGAACGGTGCCAGCGCCGCGCGTGCCGCATCCGCCTCCGGATTATCGACCTCCAGCAGCACCGTCTTATCCGATTGGACGATCAGCGGCCCCGTACCGAAACCCATTATTTCCTCGCCTCGCAGACATTCGACCAAAAATAAGCTAAAGGTCAATTCTGCCACGATTACGCAGAAGATGCGTCACGGGCTCGAATCATCCCGAACCGCCACATTCGCTTCTGCATCGCTTTACGACGGTCCGCGCGCCCGCCGCCTAGTCGACAGGACGTACTTCGGTAATGCGATGCAGCAGGAAGCGCAGCACTTGACTGGTGGCCGGGTCGATAGCATCGACCTGCCCACCGGAGACGGTGACTGGGCGCACGCGCTTGCGGCCGGGTTTGCCGTTGCGGTCAACGTAGCTCAAATACAGGTCGTCGCCATGGCGAGCCGCGCGCTGCAGAAGCTTGAACGCTTCGGTGCCGGAGGCGTAGTCGCTCGTGCCATTGGCGCTAGTGCTGGCACCGGCAGCTGTCCCCGTACCTGTCGCCGAATCTGCAGCCGAGCCAGAGACCCCAGCAGTGCTGCCACTGGCCGTAGCGCCACTGGAACTACCGGCGTGCTCAGCAGCACGGTTGCCATCGGCAATAGCCGTCAACGCCTGGCTGATGCGTTCCGGTTCGGGCATCGTTGTACGCGCAGTAGGCACCGGAGCCGGCGCCTCAATGCGGCAGGGAGCGCGACCGAGATCCAGCACCAAACCCTCTGCATCTTCGGCGATGATGGAAAAGCCCGCATTTCTAGCGGTCTCAATCACCTGGGCAAGCGGGGCCTGGCTAATTAGCACCGTTTCGGCAATCTTCCGCAACGCCAGGCTTTGTCCAGCCTGGTGACTCTGGAATGAGGCCAGCAGGGCCGGATCGTCACAGCGGATAAACGAAGCTGCGGGGCCACCGCGGAGACGACCGTGGCGGCGGGCGACGTCGTCAAGCAAATAGGTAATGGACTGCGGCACCTCGCCGACGGCGTAGCGCGAAAGAAACTCCGAGATATCGGCGGCATTGATGCCGGCGTCGAGGGCATCGCGAAGGCTGTCTTCGGTCACGCGGTAGACGCTGGCGAGGCCGGGAGATTCCAGCTGCGCAATCGAACTGAGCATGCGTTCCATCTCCGGGGATGCGGGGCCCGGTACGACGATGGTGTTGTCCGCCTGGACCATCAGGTACGAGGCGTTCGGCGGCAAGAGGTTGTTGCAGGCTGCACGTAGATCGTCGAAGGCCTCGGCGGTGCCGGATTCGATGAGCGCGACCGTGGCTTTGCCGACCTCGCTAAGTCCGACGGAAATTGTTTCCACGCCCGGGTCCCGCACGACGATGCCGAGGGCGACCAGCTCGTCGACCACGCCACTGAGCGTCTCGTCTGTGCACCTCGCGTTGGTGATTGGGTAGTAGTAGGCGGCGGATTCACGCAGGTCAGTCAGAGCAATGACGTCGTTGTCGCTTGCCGACGACGCCACCTGCGCACAGCAGGCCAGCACCATTTCCCGGATTGACGGTACCCCGGAGAGCCGAGCTTGTGGGGAGAGCAGAGCAATGCGCTTGCCTTCCTCATTGAGCTGGTCGACCCGCCAGGGAGCTGCGTCGCTAGTGCGAGTGCCGACCGTCAAACTCACCCACCGGTCAACCAGATCGGCGTCGAGAAAGCCGTCGGCTGCCAGCGTGGGGGCGAAATAGTCACCACCGGTGTCATGCAGTGGCACCGGATGCGGAGTGCCGACATGAACCAGGCCCGCTGCACTGAGATTAGCCACGCCGCGAGCCAGCTCCGAGATGTCGACGCCGAGCTCCTCGATGAGATTGCGGGTTTCCCGCACTCCGATGACACCGTTTTTCAAGGTCGGCGCGGGGTCGGTTCCCAGCAAGTCCAGCAGGTCAGTCGCCTGTCGCAAAGTTTCCCAGGCAGTGGCGGCAGCACGGTCGTTACCGCTGGCGATCGCGTGGGTAGCGGGGGTTTCGGGGCGCAGGGGGACGTCGTCGTCGGCAAGCCCGACTCCACGCATAAGCGCGCGAACGGTGGCGGGCAGGCGGACGGTGCCCTCGTCGATGCGTTCGAGCAGGCCGGCGTTGATGAGCGCTGGGACCGGCAGTGAAGGGTCGGCATCCGGATGAGCGTCCTTTGTGACGCCGAGCCCTCCGGAGTTGGCGAGGGTATCCAGGAGACGCTGCTGCCTGTCTGTGACCTCGGTGAGTGCCGTGCGTAGCTGGCTGCGGCTGGGGCCATCGGGATTGGGCAGAAGATACCAGCCAGGTGGCAACGAGGTGGCGACCTCATCGCTGAGGCAGAAGTAGTCCTGCCAGGGCAGAGGCTTCTTGCGGGTGGACTTGCCGGTGAAGGTGCCGCGGGGGCCGGGACCGTTGCCCCAGATGAGTCCGTATTCGCGCAGGGTATCGAGGCTTGTCCGAATATGCGTGGCCGTGGGCCGTTGATTGGCGGGAACCTCTGCTCGAGAGAGTAAGTCGAGAATGTAGTCGATGAGGGCGTCCGCAGTGACGGGTTCGGCGTCAGCACCGAGGTCGGCGGCGGCCTCAATGCAGGCGAGCTCCAGTGCGGGCAGTTTGGTTAGCGCGCGGGAGACAGAAGCGCGGAGCTGGAGCCTTGCCGCTAGCACCTGGGAAGACTTCGGCGGTGGCGACAGCGCATCGGGGCGATTGCTGAGGATAGTGCCCACAAATTGGTCTGGTTGACCTGCCAGCCAGTCGGAAAAGAGTGCAAAGGGGGTGGTGCTAGTCATGACAATCCCCACTTTAGTGAGATTTAAGGAGGGGAGAAGGTGACTGGGGAGAAAATTTTTGGGATAATCTCAGCATGGCTAACGTTGCAAAGAAATCCTATGTCGATCCCGGCTGGCCGAAGGACCTCGAGCCTGGTCAGCACGCTGTTACTGAACTGATTGCTCACCACGCTGGTGCAGATTCGCCTTTCGGCGACATTGAGTTCCCGGTTGATCCGGAGACTCTGGGTTACGTGCACCCGACCACGGTGATTAACAAGTAATCTTTTAGGTTCTTAGCAGAGCTACATCTGCTGGAGGCCCGCAGCCGTGACTGCTAGTTCAGTCATGGCTGCGGGTTTTCACATCTGTGGCCTCGGGGCGGGGGCTTGAGTAGGGGCGCTTGAAGTGGGGGCTTGAAGTGGGCGGGGGCTTATTCAAGCCCGTTTCCGGTTAATCCACCGGAATGGCCCCATGGATGCGGGCTGCAAATGTGAAACTGTGTAAGTTTATGACACTTTCAAGCCATTTTTCGGGCCATTTTTGTCATAAACGCAGTCACTAACTCGCGTTGGCACGCCGTTGCCAGCCATAAACGCAGACAGTAATTCACGCAGTCACTAACTCGCATTGGGTCGGCACCGCCAATCTGCGGAAGGCAAAAAGTAGCCCCGAGGGGATTACCCTCGGGGCTACTGTGATGAGCTGGCTAGCTCGAAAGTCTTAAATCAGACCCTGCAGCTTCGACAGGTCGAACGGAATGGCTGCGACCAGTTCCTGCGGGAGCTCAACCTCGCCGGTCAGTGCACGGAACTCAGCGATGAGTGCCTGAGCGTCGGACAGGCTGTCGACGTTGGACAGGCGGTCAGCGAACTGCTGAACCAGGTCGGTCTTGGAGTCGGAAGCAGCAGCTGCCGGAGCGGCCTGTGCGCGAACAGGAGCGGAGCCCTGGCTCGGGTGCGGACGATCGGTCGGGCCGGAGGAGAGACCCAGGCTTGCGGAGCAAGCCGGCCATGCGCCCCAACCCTGCTGAGCCAGGACCTTCTCAGCAACGTAGATCTGCTGCTCGCGGGAAGCCTGATCAGCGGTCGAAGCGAACTCGTTACCACCGAAAGCGTTCCAGGTGCTTGCGGAGAACTGCAGACCGCCGTAGTAGCCGTTTCCGGTGTTGATGTGCCAGTTGCCACCGGACTCACACTGTGCCAGGCGGTCCCAGTCGGAGTCCGGAGCTGCAGAAGCGGTCGGTGCGAAGATAGCGGCACCGGCACCGAGGATTGCGCCGGTCAGTGCAACCTTTGCCGAAGTGGAAGCGAAGGTGTTGGTCTTAGCTGCGTGGCGAGCCATATGAAAATTTCCTTTTCGTCGATTTTCTTTGTGGCGCCAGTGGGGCTAATGCAACCCCATCTCACTCTTATGGAAAGTTCTTCACGTTATTGATAACGGGCCGATGTCATCGCACTGGAGTGAGATGAAGGCGATCTATGCGACTTCGTCCGTTAAACGCGTCGATTGCACACCGTAGCGGTTGATAACGAAATAGTCACGCGAATCGCCGGATTCTTAATTTTGAGCGCAGGTGGGAAATATACATAAAAGTAGGTGAAACTGCAGGTAAAAGACGTGACTGTTATTGGTGTTGTGTAAGTTAAAACTTCAAAATGTGATAAAGCTCACGTTATCGTCTTGTTATTTTTCCGGTTTTGGCGCGCCGCATGCACTGAGAAGGATGGCCATAAGAGATAGCCATAAAGAACCAACGCTGGCAGTTAGTTGCCGTCTCGGTGCGTCAATCCGCGAGAGTGCTCGCTTCACACAGATCCGTCTTCCCTTTATGTCCCCATCTATGGGTATAATTGAGTTCTTTAGGTAATCGGAGGTGACGTGCACATGCACGCCGCTACCGCTGCCGCCACTTCGCACTAGTAAGCAGTAATAAATAATGTGTTCCCGGTTGGAGTGCGTCCTGTTTTGGTCGCACCTTAATTAAAGGAACACCATTAAGACAGCACCCGGCCTGGCATATCCTCGCGGTCCTGTCTGGCCAAGCTCGCCCCGAGCGAGCCTCTAACTCTGGCCATTTGTGCGTGCGAGGACGGTGGCAAATGCGGAAGAATTGCATCTCCGATCCGAAGACCCCGAAGGGCAGTCACCGCTGCACAAGGGGAACGAGGTTGAGTGCCCCCAGTCACAGGGCACGGGAAGGTTAGGTGGAAAGTGCCCATCGGTAAGGTCAGGTGGTACGACAAGGATCGCGGTTTTGGCTTCGTTTCGAATCCGGACGGTGAAGATGTCTACATCGGCAGGAACGTGCTGCCGAAAGGCGTGGAAGAACTCGTAACTGGTCAGCGCCTGGAGTACGACTACGCTGACGGCCGCCCAGGCCCGCAGGCTCTCCGGATCAAGGTGCTCGACGAGGGACCGCGCGGTGCCCGTCACCGCCGTGGCGGGGCAGGTGGGGGCGCAGGAGCCCGTCGTCAAGCAAAGAAGCACAGCCCCAGCGATCTCAACGGCATGATTTCGGACATGATTTCCATGCTGGAGTCGACGGTGCAGCGTGACCTGCGCGCCGGGCGTTACCCGGAGCGTAAGGACGGCCACCAGATGGCTGAAGTCCTGCGTGCGGTCGCGCGCGAGCTGGACTCGTAAGTCGTTAGAAGACGTGAAAACGCCCGCTCATGAAAGTGGAAAACCTCAGTGAGCGGGCGTTTTGCTGTGCTTTACGACGGTTCGTTGACAATCGACCAAGTAATACCGTAGGTGGTCTCTTCGCCCTCGGAGTTCTTTCCGATGAGCGCGGTGGAAACCTCCACGACCCCGAGTGGGGTGCGTTTGCCGGCAACAGCTGCGGAGCCAGCGATGGTCTCGGTAGTGGCTTCGCCCGGATCCTTGCGAGAGGTGGAGTTGACCGCATCGTCGGAGAAGAAGCGCTGCAGAGTCCAGGAGTTAGAGCCAACAGTAGAGCCGACGTTAACCTCAGCCGTCTCCTGCTCGCCCAGGGAGATCTTGGCGGCGTTGGCCTCAGTCGTGGTGCAGGCATTCTTCTCAAAGAGGTCGCAGACGCGGTAGGGAAGAACTTCTGTGGTTTCGCCGTCCTGAATGACCTCGATGGACAGCGCGTGTGGGTCGTCGATTGCCTGGTTGGTCCACTTATTGACAGCAAGGACGATGCCGGTGACGACAAGACCCACCACGACAATAGCGCCGACAACCACGAACGCCTTACTATTCTGTTGCCAGCGGCGCCTACTCGATCCCATCAACTCTCACTTCCCGACATTCGTAACGGAATTGAAGCTACGTTCAGTCACACTAGCCGTTCTCGGGCCAGATACTGCTATTCACTCACGGTAACACGGTAGGCTGTGGGCCATTTCTTTCCTGTAAGCAGGAACTGACGGGTTCCATTGGGGGAGGTGGAGGAAGAATCCGGCATTAGTGCAATGCCGTTGAGCACATCAATACTGTTTTGCTCTGCCGGGGCGAGCTGCGCGTACAAGTCGCGGAAGAGTTCGGTGGCATCGACGATGCCTGTGACCTTTCCGTCTTCCGGGTTGATGCGGTAGATGAATGGACTCTGCCACACGTTGGCCCAAATCTCGCGGTGCGATTGCGGGGAGTTTGGTCCGTCCGCGTTGCTCTGGTTGTTTGAATCGCTCGTGTCCGCTGGTGCTTCGTCCGGCACTTCGTCCGGAGCTGCGTCGCCGTCGACAGTGACGCACTCGAGTTCGTTGAGCCACGTTGTCTCCGTGCCTGCTGCAGTGACGGGCAGCTGACGCAGGGGTGAGAGGTCATCGGGGGCGCGGAAAGTGAGGGTGCCACTGCCATCGGAGGTCACGATGGTGTCATCGAAGGAGCACGCGCCCCAGCCCTCGGTGTCGAAGGGAACCTCGCGACGCTGCTTGAGAGTAGCCGCGTCACGTTCTATGGCGCGTCCTTCCTTCCACGTCAGCTGCCACACAGTATCTCCATGGCGGGTGATGCCCTCGCCGAAGAGGTCAGGCTGCAAATCTTCCACGTTGGTCGGCTCGGCCGCAGAGTTGTCGAGCCACTGCGGCAATCGGTAAATCTGGGACTCACCGTAGAGGCCGGTGCCCATCAACAAAGAACCATCGGGTTCGAACTCAAGTCCCTGGACAAAAGGCGCAGCGACATTCTTCTCCGTGGGAAGTGGCGGAGCCAAGACAGGATAGGACTGCTCGATGGTCAGTTTCAGTGTTGGAACGTCACCGAGCCCCGGCGCCTTATCGGCACCGACCAGCTCGGAGGGATTAACCGATGTCGAAGTCGATCTCGGGGCGGTGCCGGAGTTCGAGTCCGCACTAGCTCCACTAGAAGGGGCCTCGCCTGAGGGATTGCCACCTGAACCAGTTTCAGCCGCACAACCGGCCAACAGGGCGGCGGTTGCCACTGAGAGGATGGCAGCTCGGGGCGTCGTAAAGCGTGATGAGTGGAAAGAGCGGGCGGGTTTTGCGTCGCCCGACGGGAATCTGTCCATAGCTTCACTCTAGGATAGGAAACGTGACTGAAAATCGACGACGTTCCCGAAACAGCCGCCGACGGGGGAAGGTGATGAATCACCAGGCGGTCGACACCGCCCGTACCGCGATTGAAGAGCTCGGGGAGGGGCCTGCCGGCGCGCACACCGGTGTAAGTGTCGTGGGCGAGGGCGTTGCGGTGCATCGTTTTGCGGCTGACCTGCCCGGATATAGGGGCTGGGAGTGGCATGTGGTGGTCGCGTGCGCGCCGGGCACTCAACAGGCGACGGTCAGTGAAGTGGCTCTTGTCCCTGGCGAAACCGCGCTGCAGGCGCCCGAATGGGTTCCCTACGAGGAGCGGTTGCGCCCCGGCGACCTTGGCCCGCGCGATCTGTTGCCGGCTGCAGTGGGAGATGAGCGACTCGACGGCGATGACTTGCAGACCCGCACGCTGTCGGCGCGTGGTGTGGAAGATACCGAGCAGCGCTGGGAAGAGGGCGATACCGGCCCCGAGAGTGACTTTGCTCGGGAAGCATTGCACCGTTGCCGAACCTGCGCCTTTATGGTCCCGCTCACCGGGCCGCTCGGTAAGAACTGGGGAGTGTGTGTCAACGAATGGACATTCGATGCCACGGCCGTAAGCTTTGACCACGGCTGCGGTGCTCACTCAGCTATCCCGGAAGTAACGGGGCAGGGCGCACCGGTAGCGGAACCCTACCAGGATTCGCACCTGTAGCTTTCCACCTAGGCAAACGCGATGACGAAGACGGTGCAGCTTCGACGCCACCGTGGCCCCAGAGACTGCACCGTTACGGCTTTCGGCACAAAAATTCCGCTTTGACACGGATAAACACGTGACACGGATAGTAAAGAGACTCTAGAGAGGCATAAAAAATGGACAAAGGTACGTCCACCTCTGCAACATCCTCAGATGAGGCGAAGGACTCCAAGCCTGCACGGAAGGGGAGCCATCTTTCGGCAGTGGACCGCTATTTTCACATCACGGAGCGCGGTTCGACAACCGTAACCGAGATTCGCGGTGGCGTAGTGACCTTCTTTGCGATGGCTTACATCATTCTGCTCAACCCGCTGATCCTCGGCAATATCGAGGATGTCAATGGCAATAGCCTGGGGATACCACAGGTCGCCGCTGTCACCGCGCTCGCCGCGGGTGTCATGACCATTACTTTTGGTCTCTTTGCCAAGTACCCCTTCGGCATTGCGACGGGCCTGGGCATCAACACCCTGGTTGCCGTGACATTCGTTGCTAACGAGGGGTTGGCCTGGGAAGAAGCGATGGGCCTAGTCGTGCTGGACGGCGTGATTATCGTGCTGCTGGCGCTGACCGGATTCCGCACAGCTGTCTTCCACGCGATTCCGTCCGATATGAAGGCCGCGATGAGTGTGGGCATCGGTCTATTCATTGCCATGATTGGTCTGGTCGACGGTGGCCTGGTTCGCCGTATTCCGGATGCTGCTGACACGACTGTTCCGGTGCAGCTCGGCATCAATGGTCAGATTGCCTCGTGGCCGACCGCCGTGTTCGTCCTCGGGCTGATTATCTGCGGCATCATGGTTGTCCGCAATATTCCAGGCGGCCTGTTTATCGGCATCGTGCTGAATACCGTCATTGCGCTCGCAGTCGAGGCCTTGACGGATGCGGGTCCCTCCTTCGCTGATGGCAAGCCAGTGCCGACCGGTTGGAATCTCGCGGTGCCGACTCTGCCGGACCGTGTAGGTGGCATGCCGGACTTGTCCCTCGTTGGAGCTGTGGATCTTTTCGGATCCTTTGCCCGCGTCGGTGCCCTCAGTGCCACCATGCTGCTGTTTACCTTGGTGCTGGCTAACTTCTTCGATGCCATGGGCACGATGACTGGTCTGGGCAAGCAGGCCGCACTTGTCGATGAAGACGGTGTGCTGCCGGACATGAAGCGCGCACTGGTTGTCGAAGGCACCGGTGCCATTGTCGGTGGTGCAGTCAGCTCCTCGTCGAACACCGTCTTTGTCGACTCCGCAGCGGGCATCGCCGATGGTGCACGCACTGGCCTTGCCAACATTGTCACCGGCATCCTCTTTCTGGCAGCGATGTTTTTCACCCCGCTCTATGAAATCGTGCCCATCGAGGCCGCCGCGCCTGTGCTGGTCATCGTCGGTGCCATGATGATCGGGCAGATCACCGAGATTGATTTCACCCGCTTCGACATCGCACTGCCGGCATTTTTGACTATGGTCACCATGCCCTTTACCTACTCGATTGCAAATGGTATCGGCATCGGTTTCATCACCTTTGCTGCGATGGCTATCTTCTCGGGTCGCGCCAAGTCGGTGCACCCGCTGATGTGGATTGTCTCCGGCCTGTTCGTCATCTACTTCGCCGCCGATCCGTTCACCGCTCTGCTGGGCGGCTAAAGAGTTTCCATGAGTACCACCACATCCCTCGAACGCTTTGCGCCCATCGTCATAGACGATCCCGCCGACAGCCGTCTCGATGACATCCGCAACCTCAACAAGTCCGATTCCCGCCCCGATCTGCCCGGTGGGAAGGGGTTGGTCATCGCCGAAGGCACGCTCATTGTGCCGCGGTTAGTGCGCTCACGCTTTCCGCTCCGCGCAGTCTTTGGTACCCGCCAGAAGCTCGCATCGCTTGCCGACGGACTGACCGCGAGCGAGGCCGCTATTGCGGAAACGGTGCCCTGGTTTGAACTCGACCGCGAGGTTCTGGCCGCAGCGGCCGGATTTGATCTTCACCGCGGCCTTCTGGCCACCGCTGACCGCGCGCCGGAGCTATCGGTGGACCAAGTTCTGAGCGGAGCCACCACCTTGGCCGTGATGGAGGGCGTCGGCGACCACGAGAACATCGGAGCCCTGTTCCGTAACGCGGCGGGCATGGGCGTGGATGGGGTCGTCTTCGGCGCGGCCTGCGCCGATCCGCTGTATCGCCGCAGCGTGCGCGTTTCCATGGGGCATGTGCTGACAGTCCCATTTGCGACTCTGCCCGGTACTACGACCACCTGGCAGCGAAGCTTGGACCAGCTCAAAGAGCAGGGCTTCCGCGTGGTGTCGATGACCCCTGCGGGCACGGTGGACCTGTGGGATGCCATGGACACGGACAAGGTCGCGATTCTCGTTGGCGCTGAGGGGCAGGGGCTTACCGAGCACGCGATGGCAGCCACCGATGTGCGTGCCCGCATTCCCATGTCACCGGGAACTGACAGCCTGAATGTGGCTACCTCCGCGGCGATCGCGTTCTACGAGCGACTGCGCGTTCAGTCACAGCGCGCAGGGCGGTAGAAACTATTTCCCGAACTTGCCTCGCGCCCGCCGCCAGGTGCGGCCAGCGAAGTTCTTGGCCTTAGCCCCAAAGCGACTGAGCTCCTCCAGAAAGTCTCGGTTCGGCTCTGCGTTGTGAACTTCGTAGTCGTCGTAGGCGCGGTCAAGCTCTGCGCCAGACTCGGACGAACCCGGCTCACCCATTAGCCCGCGTGGACTACGAGACGTCGAATACGAAGCTCCGGGAGCCGCACGACGGCCATCCACCGCAAAACCACTAACAGGGATATCTGTAGCGGGCGAATGCGGGTCGAATCCGAGCCAGTCGGTGATGACGGCGTCGGCAAGCTCTGCCGGGACGAACGGCAAACCGACCCCCTCGCGTGGACGTGAACCCGTATCTTCGAAAGCGTCGGGCAGCGGGCGGTGCTTGCCCGCCCAGAAACTGCCCTCTGCGGGGCAGGGAAGACCGATGTCTTCCAGTGTGCGGTAGCGAGTAGCGGAGAAAGCGCGCTTGAGCTCGCCATCGTGCCAATGCGCAAAGGCACCGAAGCCCGTGGATTTATTCGACACACTCGCGTAGACGTCCGTGGCGGCAATCTCCTGCCGCAGACGAGGCGACAGCTTGGACAGCTGCGAGACATCATCGAGAACCGTCTGCAGTACGGCAACGCCCTCAAAGCCACCGATGTAGTATTCACCGTCACCGGTTTCCGCCGAGCGGTTGAGCGGGAAATCACCAATCGGTGTTACCGGCAGCGTCGAGTCATAGAGAGCTAGGAAACGACGCCCGAAACCGCGGTCGTGCTGAACACCTGTCTCCAGGGTCGCAGCAGGGTCATTGGTGCTGATAAACCAAATCGTGACTACACCGCGGCGAATCGCGGAGAATTCGAAATCAGAAGCGTTGCCACTGGTCATGGAGCTCATTGTCGAGGGAAACTCCTACTTCTTCGGGCCGTTCGGACGTACGCCGAGAAGCACATCCTCCCAAGACGGCATGACAGTCTTTTTCTTGCGCTTCGGCTGCTCCGCGTCCGGGTGCTGCAAGAACTCCGCCTCGTCAACATCGTCGTCGGCGGCATCGCTTTGCGACGGAACATCCTGCTCCCCGTGGCCTCGCTGCGGCTCCGCCGAAGACTGCCATGCGGCTGGCATCTCAGAGGTATCCGCGGTATCAGCAGCTCGATTGGCCTGCGGAGCCAAGTCTCGGTTGCGGCGGGCAAAGTCGGGGTCAATCAGCTCTGCTGCCAGCTCATTGCGAGCAATGGTGAGCGCGGAAAGTCCCTCCGCCTGGTAACTCCACTCGGCCACGTTGGTGGTGTGGCCGACATTCCAAGTAACCGTCACAATCCACTGTCCACTCGGGTCGCGGTAGGCATCCCACGAGGCATCGGCGAGTTCCTGGCCACGAGCGGCAAAAGCGGTGGCGAGAATCTCCCACAGGGACAACTTGGCCGGTCCATCAATGCGACGTGGCTTCGACTGCTTGCCAAGCTCCGCAATACGTGCGCGCTCCGCAAGCACCGGGTAGGCGAAGGACTCAATCTTGCGCGGCTGCATGCCGCTGTACTCAATGAGCTCCTCCACCGTCTGGCCGCTGCGAATGCGATCCTGGATTTCGCGCGGCGACAAAACTACTCGAGGCTCTTCCAGAACAGGCTTCGGCGCCGTTGGAGTCTTCTTCGGTGCCCCGCCTGCCGTAGCGGAGTTGCCGATCGTCTCGCTGCCTTCCGCCGTGTCACCGCTTGCGGTGGTGGCTTCCGCTGTGCTGCCACTAGTGGAACTTCCGTCGGTGGAGCCCCTCTCTGCGGTAGCACTCTCCCCAGAGCTACCGCTGGCAGTGGCGGTGGCGGCGCTGGATCCGTCGGCAAGCGATGCGGAATCAGCTGCAGCAGGGGAACCGGCGGCATCGGCGAGCTCGAAGTGCTCGACCAGGAAAGTGCGCAGGTTCTCGTCGAGAGGCAGCGTGAAGCGAAGTCCCTCCTGCCGTTCCTGCTCGGTGATATCGGCGGGAACGAGAATCAGTGAATCGGTCACATCGCCGTCCAGAACGGGCTTCAGCTCCCTCATGCGAGAACCTCCTTGTTGGTCGACGTTATAAGTAATGCTCACTAATCATGGTAAACGACAAAACTCCCGCGTCACGGACAAATGGGGCAATGCCCTTGCGCGTGGCGCGGGAGTTAAGCGGCTGAGGCCGGTATTTGACTGTTACTTTGCAGCGTAGCCGTTGTCCAGAACCCAGTCGATAGCGCCAGTCAGACGACGGATGTCCTCCGGGTCGATGGCCGGGAACATACCGATGCGCAGCTGGTTGCGGCCCAGCTTGCGGTACGGCTCGATGTCGAGGATGCCGTTGGCGCGCAGAACCTTGGCAATCTGTGCGGCGTCGATGTTGTCCTCGAAGTCGATGGTGCCGACGACCAGCGAGCGCTTTGCAGCATCGGTGACGAACGGAGTTGCCTCCGCGCGGTTCTCAGCCCAGTTGTAGAGGTGGGAGGAGGACTCGGTGGTGCGGGCAACCATGCCGTCGAGGCCGCCGTTGGCGTTCATCCACTTGACCTGATCAGCCAGCATCAGCAAAGTGCCGACGGCCGGGGTGTTGTAGGTCTGGTTCTTGCGGGAGTTATCAACGGCAGTCTGCAGGTTCAGGAAAGCCGGGATGAAGCGGTCGGAAGAATTGATCTTCTCAATACGCTCGATGGCAGCCGGGGACATTGCAGCCAACCAGATGCCGCCGTCAGAAGCGAAGCACTTCTGCGGGGAGAAGTAGTAGACGTCAGCCTGGGACATGTCGACCGGGAGGCCGCCGGCACCGGAGGTGGCATCGATAGCCACGAGCTGGCCCTCGGAGCCTGCCGGGCGGGTGACCGGAACCATGGTGCCGGTGGAGGTCTCGTTGTGAGCCCAACCAATAAGGTCAACGCCCTCTTCGCCAGCGACAACCTCAGGTGCGGAACCCGGCTCTGCTTCGATGATCTGCGGAGCGTCGAGCCACGGAGCCATCTTGGAGGCCTTGGCAAACTTGGAGGAGAACTCACCGTAAGTCAGGTGAGCGGACTTCTTCTCGATGAGCCCAAAGGTGGCAGCATCCCAGAAAGCGGTTGCGCCGCCGAGGGACAGGACAATCTCGTAGCCGTCCGGAAGCTGGAAGAGCTCAGCCAGACCCTCGCGAACCTCACCAACAACGTTCTTCACTGCCGGCTGACGGTGGGAGGTACCCATGATAGAGGTACCGCCGTCAACGATTGCCTGAATCTGTGCCGGGCGAACCTTCGACGGACCGCAACCAAAGCGGCCGTCGCCGGGCTGGAACTCTTCAGGGAGGACTGGGAATTGATCGCTCATATGAGGCGCAACCTTTCAAAGTGCATTCAAAGTGAAGCTTGATATACAGCCGTTGTCTTCAAACTCTAGCGGTAATCGGGGGTACTTATAGCAAAAGGGTGGGGTTCAATTGCCCCCGCTTCCGTACTTTGCATAACAAAACAGGGTGGATTGGCGTATTTGCAAAGTTTGCGAAGAATTTTTTCCAGTTTTGTTGGTGCTGAAAACTTGGCGGTGTGGAGCCTCGGGCGGGCGGCGAGGGGTGAATTATTGTGGATTTAGTCGATGTGTTTTCGGGCATCGGCTCGATGGCTTTTGAACTTTTAAAGACATTGGCTGTTGAATGTGCTCCTGACCTCCTGATTGGTAAATGAGCAGTGACAACGTAATAAACCCGTTTTTCCATTTGCATTTCGGGGTGAAGAGGGGTCAAGATTGGGTAAGCCCAGGCTGCCCGAATGGGGTAGAGGGTGTTGCACTGCTCACACTCTTTGATATTGTGTGTTCTAATCCACTGCAGGTGTCGGTTCTTTATGGTTACGACACGGTCGATGTGAACTAAGCAAACTTTTTTCACTGGGCAAGATGCAATGGAACGCAAATGTCGCGCATAATTGAATCATTGAAAACAATGCGACCCCGAAGGGGTGGCGTGGAGTTGGGAGGCAGCATGCTGTTTTCCGCTGTGCCTGCTTCCCCCGCACTCTGGAGTCGTTAAGAAGAATTTTTCTGTGAAAGGGAAGTTGTGGCTACTAAAGACGGCAAGGCTGTACTCCACTACCCGGGCGGCGAGTTCGAGATGGACATCGTCAAGGCAACCGAGGGTAACGACGGTATTGCACTGGGCAAGATGCTCCAGGAAACTGGACTGACCACCTTTGACCCAGGCTACACCGCCACCGGTTCTACCGAGTCCAAGATCACTTACATCGACGGCGGTAACGGCATTCTGCGCTACCGCGGTTACCCGATTGAGCAGCTGGCTGAGAAGGCTACCTTCAACGAGGTTTCCTACCTGCTGATTCACGGCCACCTTCCGTCTGAGGAAGAGCTTGCGCAGTTCAACCACGACATTCGTCACCACACCCTGCTGGACGAGGACTTCCGTCGCGCATTCAGCATCTTCCCGCGTGGCGCACACCCGATGCAGACCCTGGCTTCCTCGGTCAACATTCTGGCTTCCTACTACCAGGACGAGCTGGATCCGCTGAACGAAGAGCAGCGCAACCTGGCTGCGGTTCGCCTGATGGCTAAGGTCCCGATGCTGGCTGCATACGCTTACCGCGCATCCAAGGGTGAGCCGTACATGTACCCGGACAACAACCTGAACGCTCGCGAGAACTTCCTGCGCATGATGTTCGGTTACCCGACCGCTGACTACGAGGTTGATCCGGTAGTGGTTGACGCTCTGGACAAGCTGCTCATCCTGCACGCTGACCACGAGCAGAACTGCTCCACCTCCACCGTCCGCATGGTCGCTTCCTCCGGCGCTTCCATGTTCGTCTCCATCGCTGCTGGTATCAACGCTCTGTCTGGCCCGCTGCACGGTGGCGCTAACCAGGCTGTTCTGGAGATGCTCGAGGACATCCAGCAGAACCACGGTGGCGACGCAACCGAGTTCATGAATCGCGTGAAGAACAAGGAGCCGGGCGTCCGCCTGATGGGCTTCGGTCACCGCGTCTACAAGTCCTACGACCCGCGTGCAGCTATCGCTAAGAAGACCGCTCACGAGGTGCTCCAGCACCTCGGCGGCGACGAGCTGCTGGATTTGGCTATGAAGCTGGAAGAGATTGCACTGGCTGATGACTACTTCGTCTCCCGCAAGCTCTACCCGAACGTTGACTTCTACACCGGTCTGATTTACCGCGCCATGGGCTTCCCGACGGACTTCTTCACCGTCCTGTTCGCCATCGGCCGCCTCCCGGGCTGGATCGCTCAGTTCAACGAGCAGGTCACTGACCCGGCATCGAAGATCAACCGTCCTCGCCAGATTTACACCGGCGAGACCGAGCGTGACTTCGTTCCGCGCGACCAGCGCTAAGGATTTTCTAGCGATTACCGCGTAGGAGTTTCTCGCAGGTAACCCAGCATAGAAAAGTCCAGCGTTGAAAACGCGAAAAGGCGCGTACTAGCCTTCGAAAGGTTGGTACGCGCCTTTTATTTTTCCTAGAATTTTAAGAAACCCCATTTAAGTTGGGTCCATTTACGTTGGGCTGAATACCAACTGTGAAAAAACCAACTGTGATAGGAGATTGTCTTGTCCAAGCCAGAACTCACTGCTAAGTCCGGTCCGGCTCCGACGGAACTCGTCATCAACGACCTCACTGTCGGTGACGGCAAGGAGGCCACTCCGGGTGCTCGTGTCGAGGTCCACTACGTGGGTGTTGACTACGAAACCGGTGAAGAGTTCGACTCTTCCTGGAACCGTGGCCAGTCCATCGAGTTCCCGCTGAACGGCCTGATTGCCGGTTGGCAGGAAGGCATTCCGGGCATGAAGGTCGGCGGTCGCCGCGAGCTGATTTGCCCGCCGGAGAAAGCTTACGGCCCGGCTGGTGCAGGACACTTCCTGTCTGGTAAGACCCTGGTCTTCGTCATCGACCTGTTGGACGTTAAGTAAAAGTCCGCATGCTAGCTCTGCTGGCCGGCTGAGCTTCGCTTCGCGGCTCCTGCCCATCCCTCCGTCGGCGGTTTGCAGGATTTCCGGCGAAGAAAGTGACTGCGTTTATGACACTTCAGGCGTGAAAAATTGCCCAAAAGTGTCATAAACTCAGTCACTTTCTTGCTTTCTGAGGTTGGGGTGGGGGCTGAAGGCCCAAACCAGCCCCACGCCAGTCCCACACCAGGCCCCAGCCCCCCTTACTCGCCCAGCGCGAAGCGACGGTAGTGGTCGAAACGCTGCTCACGGCCAACGCGAGCCGGATTCTTCTCTAGCTCCCAGAGGGCGTGCTCGATAGCACTCAGAGCACGGCGGGGCAGTTCGGACGAATCCTCAGGTTCGGCCACAATCTCGTCGATGACCCCGGTCTTCAGCATGGCCTCGGCGCCAACGCCCTGCTCCTCCATCATTTCCGGGGCATGCTCGGTGTCTCGGTAGATAATCGCCGAAGCGCCCTCCGGCGGCAACGGAGACATCCAGGCATCGTGCATTGCCAGCACGCGGTCAGAGGGCAGCATGGCCAGCGCACCGCCACCGCAGCCCTGGCCGAGAATGAGTGACACGGTCGGAACCTTCAAGTTCACCAGCGTGGTCAAGGTGCGGGCAATCTCGCCGGCCATGGCATTTTCCTCGGCGTCTTTGGTCAACTCAGCGCCTGGGGTGTCAATGACCGTGACTAGCGGAATGTTCAGGCTCTCCGCGATGCGCATCGCACGGCGGGCAAAACGCAGTGAGCCAGGCCCCATTGGATGCGTGCCCAGCGGCGGCTGGTTATGGCGATCCTGGGCGACCAGAATCACCGGCCGCTCACCAATCCGCGCCAGGCGAGCCCGGACCGACAGCGACTTGTGGCCATCGCCGGTGCCGGAGATTGGCACGGAGCAGTCGACAAGGGCATCGATAATATCGCCGCCACCTGGACGAGAAGTATCGCGGGTGCGCAGGATAGCTTCCCAGGTATCGCGACCGTCAATGGCTGCTACTGGCGGTGGGGTGGGTTCGCTGGGGTCTCCGTCGGCAAGCACGTCGATGGTGCGGCGGACAGCGCCGCGCAGACCTTCGAGCGGAATGATGCCGTCGATAATGCCCTGCTTGAACAGGTTCTCGGAGGTCTGAACGCCTTCGGGCATGGGTTCGCCGGTAGCCAGCTCGACGACGCGCGGGCCGAGGAAGCCGAGAAGTGCGCCGGGCTCTGCGAAGGTGAAGTGGCCTGCCGACCCCCACGACGCCATGACACCACCGGTGGTGGGATTGCGCAGGTACACCAGGAATGGCAAGTGAGAATCCTTGTGGCGCGCCACTGCGGTGGTAATAGAGATCATGAGCGCGAACGCCGCAGTGCCCTCCTGCATGCGAGTGCCACCCGAGGTCGGGGAGAGCAACAGCGGCAGCTGCTCCGCAGTCGCGCGCTCGATGCTGCGGATAATACGACGAGCGGTAGCGGCGCCGATAGAACCGCCGAGGAAGCCGAACTCAGAACAGATGACGGCGACGCGCTTGCCGCCGACGGTGCCTTCGCCGGTGATAACGGCCTCATCGAGACCGGTTTTCTCAGAGGCTCGGGACAGTGTGCCGCGGTAGGACTCGTCGATGTTGCCATGCTTGGGCGCGCCGTCCCAGGATGTGAAACTTCCGTGGTCGAGGACGGTATCTATTACTTGTTGGGCGCTGATTCTAGCCATACCTCCACGGTAGTAAACAAGGGGTAAACCGGCTTAGTTGATGGTGGGCGGAAAGGGGTAGCGCTATTGTCGGAAAAAACGTGTCCGCACTACCGAGGAGTCGAACCAATGCCGATTACTGAGCGCCTCACCGAGCTGGCTGAACAGAGGCCAAACGTATGTGTCGTCGGTTCCATCAACGCAGACCTGACTGTCACCGTGAAGCGCCTGCCGCATGGTGGTGAGACTATCGAGGGCAGTCCTCTGCGCATTCTGCCGGGCGGTAAGTCGGCGAATCAGGCGGCGACGGCTGGCAGGCTGGGCGCGGCAGTGGAACTGGTCGGCGCGGTCGGTTCGGATCCCAACGCGCAGTTGCTGCGCGACGCGCTTACCGACGCTCACGTGGACATCTCCGCAGTTGAGACCGTCGACTCCGCCACTGGTACAGCCATGATTGTCGTTGATGATGCGGCGGAGAATTTCATTGTCATCTCCGCTGGCGCCAATGGTGAAGTCGATGCTGAGATGGTGCGCAGTCATGCGGACAAGATTCAGCGGGCTGGGTGCCTCGGTCTGTGTCTGGAGATTTGTGATGAGGCTGTCCTGGCCGCCGCACAGATTGCCCACGATGGGGGTGTGCCGGTGGTGTTCAACCTGTCGCCGATTCGGGCGGTCAGTGAGGACCTGCTCGCGCTGGTCGATGTCCTCATTGTCAACGAGCACGAACTCGCAGCCATCATCGGCTCCGAGCGCGCGGTCGCCGGTTGCGAGCACGGTCAGTGGGATGCGGTTGGGCGCGCGCTTGCCGACGAACACGGGATTTCCACGGCCATTGTCACACTTGGCGGGGAGGGGTCTGCGGTCTTGAGGACGTCGGAAAGCGAGGTGGCAGTCACTCGCATTCCAGCGCTGCCCATCGAGGTCGTGGACACCACGGGCTGCGGTGATGCGTACATGGGTACGGTCCTCACCGCGTTGGCCGCGGGCGATGATGTGGTGACGGCAGCTCGTCTTGCGGCGGTGGTCTCGGCTCATGCGGCGACAGGCGTGGGGGCGCAGACCTCCTATGGCGAGACAGGAAAAATCGCGCAGTTTGCGGCGGACCATGGTCTATAAGGTGCGCTGCGCAAAGGCCTATAAGGTGCGCTGAGCAAACTACGCGATTGACGATTATTCGGTTTTAGGTGACCGTGCCGAAGGAGCCACGCTCTTTTGGGCAGGGCCGGGGGCTAGCTCTTGGCTGTCAGAGCCTTCTTCCAGCTGACCGCGGCACCGGTGCGCAGGACATTGCGCGGGTAGATCCAGGCGGCGAGTGCGATGACTGCGGCTACTCCCACAACCATGATTAGCAGCGAAGCCGCCAACTGGAGTGCGGAGAAGTTGCCAACGGCGTACTGCATCGGGGCAGTGGTGATGGAAACCGGTGGAATCCACGCTGCAATCTGCATGACGGTAGAGTCCAACTTGCTCCAGCCAAACAGCGGAACATACATCGTGATCAGCGAGAACACCAGTACCGGCATCTGTGCGCCCTGGAAATCTTCCATACGGCTGACCAAGGATGCGGAGGCTGCATACAGCGCGGCGAAGAAGAAGTAACCGAGGATGAAGCACGGGACCAGCAGCCAGACTGCGGACCACGGCACATCGAAGCTCTCCGCCAATCCGGTAATCATGAGGGCAACTGCGGCGCTGGCGGTCAGCACGCTCATCATGATGATGCCAGCCAGACCGGCGCCGAGGATCTTGCCAGCCAGCAGGTGCGCCGGGCGAACGGTCGAGAGAATGATCTCGATGACGCGGGAGGACTTCTCCTCGATGACGCTGGTGGCCACCGCGCCGCCGAAGACGAGGATGGCGGTCATCATGACCATCACACCAATCAGTGTGATGACCACTGCGGGCATCTTCTCGTCTTTGGCTTCATCCAGCGACTCCACCGACACGGCTGCGCTTTGAGTCTTGGAGAAAAACTCGCTGGGGTTGATTCCGTTTTCGCTGAGCAGCATGGCTTCATTTTGTTTCTGCAGCGACTCCTGCAGCATTGGGGCCAGCCAGGATGGGGCGTCGTCGGCAAGCAGCTTCCACGAGCCCTCCTTGCCTTCTGCGGTGTCGGGGACGAGAGCGGCGTCGGCGTCGCCGTCGGTGACGGCAGCGCGAGCGGCCTTGTCGTCTGCCGCGGACGTAATCTCCAACGGTGAGAGCGATGCTGTGGCAAATGCGCCGGCTGCGGCATCCGCGCCTTCAGCATCCTTTATTTCGGCGGTGGCGTCGGCGAGAGAGTCCGCGAACGGCGCTTCTCCGACGACCGCGATTTTTACGGTGTCATTATCGGACTTGGAGGTCATGTAGTCGGCAACGAAGATACCGCCGACGGCCGCCACTGCCATGATGATGAGCGTGATTAGCGAGCTTTTCTTCAGCAGATGCTCGCGGAGTTCGCGGACGAAAACAGTCTTGACGGCCGTTGAGGCGTTGTAAGTGTTGGTGCTCATTGCTGTACGGCCTCCTGGTAGAGCTCGGTAAGTGGAATTTGCAGAGGTCCAAACGAACGGACCGTTCCCGCTGCCATCGCGCTGTGTAGCAGCTTCTGGTCGGTGTCGGCGGGGGCGTTGGAATCGAGGTGAACGACGGTGGCACCATGGGTATCACGCTCCACGCTTGTCACGCCCTCGACGGAGGTCGCCCAATCCTGGGGCGCACCATCGAGCTTGACGACGAAAGCCCGTGGGCCCCGTGCTCGCAGCTCATCAACAGTGCCTTCCACGAGCATGCGGCCGTCGCGGATGATGCCGACGCGGTCACACATGCGCTCGACAAGGTCGAGCTGGTGGGAAGAGAACACAATCGGGGTGCCGCGGTCGGCGTACTCCTTGAGTACGGAGCTCATCACCTTGACCGCAACTGGGTCGAGACCAGAGAAGGGCTCGTCGAGGACTAGTATTTCTGGGTCGTGGACGAGGGAGGCTGCCAGCTGCACGCGCTGCTGATTGCCGAGCGAGAGCGTGTCGACCTTGTCGTTAGCGCGCTCGGTGAGACCGAGGCGATCCAACAAGTTGTCGGCGTTGGACTCCGCGCGCTTGGTGGGCACACCGTGTAGGCGAGCAAAGTAAATCAGCTGCTTGCGGACCTCATCCTTTGGGTAGAGGCCGCGTTCTTCTGGCATGTAGCCAATCGTGCGGCGCAGCGAGTCATTCATCGGGGTATCGCCGATGCGTACCTCGCCTTTATCGGTGGCCAGCACGCCCAGGGCAATGCGCATAGTGGTGGTCTTGCCGGCACCGTTAGAGCCGACGAAGCCGTAGATTTCTCCAGGGTGAACTTGGAAGCTCATGCCACGGAGAACCTGCAGGTCTCCGTAGGACTTCTCAAGCCCGTCAATAATGAGGCTGTTCATGGTGATCCTTAGATTGAGGAGTGAAGGGCAGAGGAGGGATATGAGTTTTTGAGCCCGTACTAGTCGTCGCGCAGATTCCAGGCGTAGACGACGGTGGGCAGCGTGGAAATGTAGAGGAAAGCGATAATTCCGAAGATTCCGAAGCTGTACGGAATGTAGTGTCCCCAGTCAGGTTGCGCGTTCAGGACATAGGTGCCCACCAGAACGAGAGCGAGGAAGGTCACCAAGCCGAAGTAGGTGAAGCAGCGATATGTCAGTCCCCGCAGGTTCAGAATCTGTTCCTGCTGGTATTCGTCCAGTAGCGAGGTCGGTGCGCTGTCAACCATGTCGACTGTGATGTTGAGGCTGGTCCAGACGACGACCATAATGAGGGAAATCACTGGCCAGAGCAGAGAAAGCCATCCCGGGAAAATATCGGTCAGGCTACCGAGAAGCGCGATGCCGCTCAGCAGCATCAGCACAAGGCACACCTCGAATGCGATGACCAGCTTCCGCCGCGCCGCCTGGTTGCGCCACTTGGGCAACCAGCTCGACATCTGCTCGACACGCTTTGTGTACTTCGCTTCGCGCCGGGCTTCTAGCTTTTCGAAAAAGTTCGGTGTTGCGTTTTCAGTCCGAATAGCTGGCATCGTTAGCTTTCCTTTCGGTATAGGGCAGAGGACATGGGCTTGAATTCCTCGCGAGAAAACACCGCCTCAACGGGGAGATCGAACACCGCGCAGATGCGAAATGCCAGATCCAAGCTGGGGTAGTGGTCACCTCGCTCCAACGCGCCAATCGTTTGAGGATTGACCTCTACTTGTTTGGCTAGTTCGGCTCGGCTGAGTCCGTGTTCTGCCCGCAGCACTGAAATTCTGTTGAATATCGGTTCTTTGGGTTTAATCTTTGGGGACACACTCCAAAGTGTTGTATAAACACAACACTACGTCAACTGTTCGCAACAAAATGAAGCGCACTCACCTTTCTAAACCGCAGGTCAGCAGGGTAGAAAAAATCTAAAAAATTTTCAGTCCGTACACTCGGTTGGCATGACCACACTCAATCTGAAGTACGATGCAGCGACAACCGGAATTGCCAACGTGGAAATGGTCGATGGCAACGCCATCCCGATTCTGGGGTTCGGTACCTACAAGCTTGACGATGAGCAGGCGCGCGAATCCGTGCGCTACGCCCTGGAAATCGGCTACCGCCACATCGACACCGCATCGCTCTATCGCAATGAGCGAGGGGTTGGGCAGGGTATTGCTGATGCGGTCGCTGCGAACGTCGTAAAGCGTGAAGATATCTTCGTGACCACGAAGGTCTGGAACGATGCGCAGGGGTCGGCGGCGACGCGCGAGTCCGTGCGGGCATCTTTAGAACGGCTCAGCCTTGACTACGTTGACCTGGTGCTTGTGCACTGGCCGGTGGAGAAGCAGGGGACGTTTGGGCAGTGTTTCGATACGCTGCTGGAGCTCAAGCGTGAGGGGCTGATTCGCTCGGTTGGTGTGGCGAACTTTTACCCAGAGGTGCTCGACCAGCTCTCGGAGACTCCGGTGGTCAACCAGATTGAGCTGCATCCGCAGTTCCCGCAGAATGAGCAGGTTGAAGACGATCGTCGTCGCGGTATTGTCACGCAGGCTTGGTCGCCGTTGGGGCGCGCGAAGTACTTTGAGGGCTCGCCGATTGCTGAAATCGCAGATCGCCTGGGTAAAACTCCCTCCCAAGTTGCTATCCGCTGGCACCTTCAGCGTGGCATCGTGGCCATCCCGAAGTCGGGCACGCCGTCGCGCATCAAGGAGAACTTTCAGGTCACCGACTTTGAACTCGCCGACGAGGACATGGAAACGATTGCGTCGATGGCGCGTGCCGACGGTCGCCTGAGTGGCGACCCGCGGGTATTCGGCAACGAATAAGCGAATTTAGATTTGCTTATAGCCCCATCACTATTGGTGTTTCGCGGGTAGCCTAAATGCTATGACGAACCCAGCATCTGAAATCCGCGTCGAAGCCGACGGCGCAATTGTCACTATCACCATCGACCGAGATCATAAGCGCAACTCCCTGACTGCCGACGTGTGTCGTGACATCGCCGATGCGGTGGAAGCTGCCGCTGAGGTTCCAGAGCAGCGCGTTATCCTGCTGCGCGGCGAAGGCCGCGCTTTCTGTGCGGGCGCCGACCTGAGTGGCCAGCACCATGAAGATTCCTTCCACGAACAGCTCCGTCGAATGCTGCGCACAATCGAGGCCAGCCGTCTGGTGGTTATAGCGGATGTGCAGGGGCCGGCTGTCGGAGCTGGTATGCAGCTGGCGATGGCGGCCGATTTGCGCGTCGTGGGTGAGCGCGGCTGGTTTATGATTCCGCCGGTCAAGCTCGGTATCGCTGTCGATGCCTGGACAATTCGCCGCGTACGCGTACTCGTCGGCGGTGCCCGCGCCCGCACTATTTTGTTGGCGGCCGAGCGCATGGATCAGGAAGCCGCCCGCGGTTGTGGTCTGGCTTCCTACCTCGGTGGTCCGGACAAGGCGGAGGAGGCAGCGCTTCGTATCGCCACCTACGCGCCCCTGTCGCTGGCCTACCACAAGGCAGTGCTCAACGACGATGAGACACATAGCCCGTTGAAGGACTACCAGCAGGAGCTCTACGACACGGTGTGGGCTTCCGAGGATGCTGCGGAGGCATCGAAGGCGCGAGCCGAAAAGCGCGAACCGAATTTCATTGGCAAATAGGTCGAATAGGTTCAGCAATTAGGCGAATAGGGTAGGCAGGCATGGGCTCGTGGAAAACTCCCGACAGTGGTCTTACTCAACAGCAGGTCCAGCAACGCATTGAGTTGGGGCACGTCAACGAGCTGCCGCCAACATCCGGGCGCAGTGTGTGGGACATTATCCGTGCCAATGTGTTTACCCGGATTAACGGTATTCTCGCTGTTTTATTCGCAGTCGTGCTCTATACCGGCTCAATTGTCAACGGTGCCTTTGGTCTGCTGATTATCGCCAACTCTATCGTCGGCATCATCCAAGAACTGCGTGCCAAGCGCACACTGGACAAGCTTTCCATTGTCGGCCGTGCAAAACCCATGGTCATTCGCGACGGGGAGTCTGCTCGCGAGATCGACCGCGAGTCCGTCGTCCTCGACGATCTCATCGAGGTTGGTCCCGGTGACCAAATCGTCGTTGACGGTATTCTCCGCTACGCCTCTGACGTGGCTGTCGATGAGTCCTCTCTCACCGGTGAATCCGATGCCGTCGATAAGAGCGTTGGGGACATGGTCTACTCGGGTTCCTCGGTCGTGGTGGGGTCGGCGCGATATCAGGCCACCAAAGTGGGCAAGGAGGCTTACGCCGCCAAGCTCGCAGCTGAGGCCAACAAATTCACGCTGACTGATTCCCAGCTCTTCCGCGGCATCAACAAGATCCTGACCTACATTTCCTGGATTCTCATTCCCGTCGGCGCCCTGGCAATCTATACGCAGCTCTTTGTCGCCGGCGATGATTTCAACGATGCGCTGCTGGGGATGGTCGCCACGCTGGTGCCCATGGTCCCTGAGGGGCTTGTCCTCATGACCACCATCGCATTTGCCCTTGGGGTGGTGCGCTTGGGGCGACATCGCGTGCTGGTCAATGAGTTGCCCGCCATCGAAGGTCTCGCGCGTGTCGACACCGTGTGTGTCGACAAAACTGGCACGCTCACCGAAAATGCGATGCAGCTAGTGGAAGTCGACATCGTATCGGGTGACGGTACCTCCCGCGATGAGGTCGACTCCGCACTCATCGATCTGTGCAAGCTCGACGATCGTCCCAACGCAACGGCTCGTGCACTGCTCGATGGGCTTGCGGACGCAGGGGACGTCGTAAAGCATGAACAAGCCAGAACCCGCCCCTTTACCTCGGCGAATAAGTGGTCGGCGCTGACGTATCACGGCGGTGCGACGTGGGTTTTCGGCGCGCCCGATGTGCTTGTCGACGACTCCGCGGTCGGCATGCAGAAAGCTCGGGAGCTTATGGAGGAAGGACTTCGTGTGCTCCTGCTCGCGCGGACTTCAGTTGGGGCAGATGACCTGCCCGGCGGTGCGCTGCGGAAGAGTGGCGAGGTGGAGTTGGAGCCAGTCGCACTTGTCGTGCTGGGGCAGAAGGTGCGTTCAGATGCGGCGGACACGGTGGCCTACTTCTATGAAGAAGGCGTCGAGGTCAAGGTCATTTCTGGTGACAATGACCGCTCCGTGGGGGCTGTTGCACGTGAGCTGGAAATGGAGGGGGCTAACAATCCTGTCGATGCTTCTGAGCTTCCGGTCAGCCGCGATGAGAATAGCGAAGCCAAGCCCACCGAGATCCGCAACGAGTTCGCAGACATTGTGGAGTCGCGGCAGATCTTCGGCCGTGTCACGGCGGAGAATAAGCGCGATATGGTTCATGCGCTGCAGTCGCGGGGGCATCATGTGGCGATGACCGGTGATGGTGTCAATGATGTGCTGGCGCTAAAAGCGGCGAACCTGGGCGTGGCTATGGGCGATGGGGCGCCGGCGACACGTTCGGTTGCGCAGTTGGTGCTGTTGGATAATCGCTTCGCCGTGATGCCGATGATTGTGGCGGAGGGGCGTCGCGTCATTGGCAATATCGAGCGTGTGGCCAACCTCTTTTTGACGAAGACCATCTACTCGGTGGTGCTGGCGCTGGCTGTGGGGCTGTGGGGGATGGATTATCCATTCGAGCCGATTCATGTGACCATTACGGGATGGTTCACGATTGGAATCCCGGCGTTCGTGCTGTCGTTGGCTCCTAACTTGGAGCGTGCGCGCGATGGTTTCGTGCGGCGCGTGTTGCGCTTAGCGATACCGGCGGGCATCACGGTGGGGTTGTTGACCTTCATGTTTTGGTTGTGGGCAAACCCGGGAGTCGACGCCAGCGATGCGGCACGAGGGGAGGCGTCTACTGCGACCCTCATTGTGCTGATTGTTTCGGCATTTTGGGTTTTGGTGGTCGTGGCTAGGCCATACACCTGGTGGAAGGTTCTGTTGCTGGCGGTATCGGCAGGAGCCTACCTGTTCATCTTCTCGGTTCGTTCAGTGGCCACAGTGCTTAATCTGTACTGGGTAGGGCGGGAGCTGTTGATTCCCGCGCTGATCGTGGGGGCCATCGGCGCGGTCATTATCGAAGCGCTGTGGTGGTGGCGTCAGAGTAAGCCATTGCCGGAAGAAGCGGAGAACACGAGTACAACGGCGTAAATGGGGGTAGTAAAAACGGCGCCTAAGTATGCAGGTAATGGCGTTTTTGGGGGTGCCTTAAGGCTCGCTGAGAAGTAGTTAGCCGCATTTAACTTCTTTGCTAACTGTGTTCCAGGTAACTTTGTTTCCACACATAATGAAAAATGTGGTGCATGGCACACCCTCGGGGTGGCTGTGCTGAACCTCATTACGAACACCTGCATAACTTCCTGGAAAGGATTAGCCCGTGTCCGCAACTCCCTTGCCGACAGACCGGCATAAGCCACAGGCGGCCGAGTACCGCTACGTGCAAAACTCAGCGCAGTTCCAAGAGCTCCGCTCTACATTCCGTTCTTTCGCCATCCCGATGACCGTCGCAGGTCTGGTGTGGTACATCGCATTCGTTTTGCTTGCGACGTTCGCGCCGGATCTCATGGCGACTCCCGTACTGGGCAATATCAACCTGGGCATCGTCCTTGGTCTGCTCCAGTTCGTGACCACCTTCGCCATCACCTGGGTGTACATCAACTTCGCCAACAAGAAGCTTGAGCCGATGCAGGCAGAGCTGCGCGAGGCACTGGAAAGCGGAGAAATCGCTGAAATCGTCGCAAAGAAGGAGGCATAGGCATGCTGACTAGTTTCTTTGCTGCAGATGACACTGCAGCAGCAGGTAACCCGATTCTCAACATCGCGGTCTTCGTCGCCTTCATTGTTGCGACCATGTTCATCGTTACTCGAGTGGGCAAGGGCGGAAACAAGGGAGCATCAGACTTTTACACCGGTGGCGCACAGTTCTCCGGTACCCAAAACGGTCTTGCCATTGCGGGTGACTACCTCTCGGCGGCTTCCTTCCTCGGTATCGTCGGCGCCATTGCGCTGACTGGTTACGACGGATTCCTTTACTCCATCGGCTTCTTCGTAGCCTGGCTGGTCGCGCTGCTGTTGGTTGCAGAGCCGCTGCGTAACGTCGGTAAGTTCACCATGGCCGACGTGCTGTCCTTCCGTCTTAAGCAGCGCCCGGTACGTACTGCGGCTGCTATCTCGACCCTCGCGGTGACCCTGTTCTACCTCATCGCGCAGATGGCCGGTGCAGGTTCCCTGGTCGCCGTGCTGCTCAACATCCACGACTCCACTCAGCAGTCCATCGTTGTCGCGGTCGTCGGCATCATCATGGTTGCCTACGTTCTCATCGGTGGTATGAAGGGCACGACTTACGTGCAGATGATTAAGGCCGTCCTGCTGGTCGGTGCTGTCATCATCATGACTCTGATCATCCTGGTTGGCGTTAAGGGTAACTTCTCCCAGCTCCTGCAGGACGCAGTGGACATGCACGCAAGCTCGGATTACATCGCCGAGAAGGGCTACGAAGCCTCCGCCATTCTTGAGCCGGGTCTGAAGTACGGCGGCTCCTTCGTCCAGCAGCTGGACTTCATCTCTCTGGGCCTGGCACTGGTCCTCGGTGTTGCTGGTCTGCCACACGTGCTCATGCGCTTCTACACGGTGCCGACCGCAAAGGAAGCTCGTAAGTCCGTGACTTGGGCAATCATCCTCATCGGTGGTTTCTACCTGCTGACCCTGGTGCTCGGCTACGGTGCTGCTGCACTCGTCGGCCCGGACCGCATCATGGCCGCGCCGGGCGGGGCCAACGCTGCAGCTCCGCTGCTGGCCTTCGAAATCGGTGGCTCCATCTTCATGGCTGTGATTTCCGCAGTGGCGTTCGCTACCGTGCTGGCCGTGGTCGCTGGTCTGGCAATTACCGCTTCCGCGTCTGTCGGCCAGGACCTCTACCAGGCCGTGATTCGCAAGGGACAGGCCACGGAAGCCGAGCAGGTTCGTGTCTCCCGCATTACCGTTATCGTGCTGGGTGTTGTCGCCATTATCCTCGGCATCCTGGCCATGGGGCAGAACGTCGCCTTCCTGGTGTCGCTGGCCTTCGCAGTGGCAGCATCCGCAAACGTGCCGACCATCCTGATGTCCCTGTTCTGGAAGCGCTTCAACACCGCAGGCGCAGTTGCCTCCATGTACACCGGTGTCATCGCCTCGCTGGTTCTGATTATCTTCTCCCCGGCAGTCTCCGGCGCTGAGTCCTCGATGATTCCGTCCGTTGACTTCTCCTGGTTCCCGCTGACCTCGCCGGGTCTGCTCGCAATCCCGCTGGCGTTCCTGGCTGGCATCATCGCCACCTACATGGGTAAGCCGGATAACTTCGATGACCTGGCAGCTGAGATGGAAGTTCGCTCCCTGACCGGTGTTGGTACCGAGGCTGCGGTTGATCACTAATAACCACTGAGCCTTTGGCTGGCAACGCTGCCCGAACAGCTCGGCCAAACTCAATTAACTGAATAGACAAATGCAAAAGCCCCGTTATCGTCACTGGTAGCGGGGCCTTTGTGGTGGGCGCGGGGTCGTCGTCAAGCATGTGCGAATCAGTGCATGATAGTTAATGGACGGGCCTGTTGCCCTGGATCCGCAGGGGCTCGCGGAAGCGAGCACGGAGTCTTAGATATAAGGTGGGAAGGTAACAATCTGGTTTGCCCCACCGCAATAATTGGAGTGTGTATGACTGACAATTCTGGCGCTTCTGAGAACAACAATTCTTTCCGTAGCGCCCTGCATGATGAGCACGTAAGCCTTGGCGCAGAAATGCGCAATGTTGGTGGCTACGAAGTGCCGTTCCGCTACTCTTCGGAAATTGCAGAGCACAACGCAGTGCGTGAGGCCGTTGGTATTTTCGACCTGTCGCTGATGGGTATCATCCGCGTCACTGGTGAGGATGCGGCGGCGTTCCTTGCACACTCCCTGATTTCGGCAATCAAGCCGCTGGCGTTGGGCCGTGCCAAGTACACCATGATTGTGCAGGAAGACGGCGGCATTATTGATGACCTCATCATTTACCGCCTCGGTAGTCACGAATTCATGCTGGTGCAGAATGCCGCAGCCGCTGAAGATGTGTACTCGACGCTGCGCGAGCGCGTTGGTGGCTACAACGTCCAGGTTGAGAGCATGAATGACAAGAATGTGCTCCTGGCCATTCAGGGGCCGAAGGCTGCGAAGCTTCTGCGCCGTCTGCTGCCGCAGGATCTGCACGCGACTCTCGATGGCATGAACTACTACTCTTGCACCCTGCTCGAGGTCGCAGGTGTGGAAATGATTGTTGCCCGAACCGGCTACACCGGTGAGGACGGCTTCGAGATCTTCCCGCCGGCTGACCGCGCCGTCGAGGTCTGGCGTGCAATCATTGCAGCAGGTGGCAAGGTGGAAAACCCGGAGGATCCGGCTGACAACGGCGCTGACCTCGGCCTGCTGCCGTGTGGTCTGGCCTGCCGCGACACCCTGCGTCTTGAGGCCGGTATGCCGCTCTATGGCTACGAGCTGACTCGCGACCGCACTCCGCTGGAGGCCGGCCTGAAGTCCATCATGGGGCCGACCAAGGGGCAGTTTATTGGTCGCAACGCACTGATTAATCGTCCGCAGTCGAAGGAGCTACTGGTTGGTCTGCGTTTCTCCGGTGATGAAGCTCCGAAGCGTGGCACCAAGCTCATTGATGCGGAAGGTAACGAGGTTGGTGTGCTGACTTCCGCCAAGGTGTCGCCGACTTTGGGTCACCCCATCGGTTTTGCATACGTTCAGCGTTGGCAGTCCTCCACTGGCACGGAGCTGACCGTTGAAGGCGCCGACATTACCGCCACCGTCGTTCCGACGCCGTTCTACAACCGCCGTCACCGCAAGTAGGGGAGCGCCACGATTTCTGCTGTGCGGTGGCGAGCCGAAGTTTCCTTCAGGCTCGCCGCTGCCTGAGTGATTCTGCAATCACAAAAATCCGCTGCAGTATTGTTGCAGCGGATTTTGGTGTTTTAGGGCGAGCTAGTGCACCTTACCTAACTAAGTCCCGAGCCGACGAACCTCGCAGCCAGAGACGAACCTAGCGGAACAGGCCGGTGAGCCCTTGATTATCTTCGCTTGGCTGCTCGTCTTGCTCCGATTCCGATTCCGTCGGCTCGCCGGAGGTAGTCGGAGTCGTTGAAGTATCGGGCGGCGTGGAAGAATCAGAGGTCGTCGAGCTCTCCGTCTCACTAGTCTCCGTTGTGCTCTCGCTCGGAGTCGTCGGCTCAGGTTCCTGAGGCTGTGGCTCAGAGGTCGTCGAAGTAGTGGAGATCCACATTTGCTGCGATGTCGGGTTCGCGGGGGTTTGCTGCAGCACCGTCCACACCTCCTGCTCGCCGACTTGTGCGCATTCAAGATTCTGGCCGTTGGCGCTCATTCGTATTTCGCCGGTCTGGTTCGGGCACAGCTGCCCGATGCGCGGCGTACCGCCTTCTCGAACCTTTGGTCCCGTCGTCGGCGGCGAGCTTGTCGACGACGCCGTAGTAAGCGAGCTTGACGACGAGGTTTGCGTCGCGGCAACCTCCTCGCCTTCGTTGTTGGCGCAGCTGGTGGCCGTGGCTGCGAAGGTGAGGAAGCAGCAGGCCAGCGCCAGGTGCCGGCGGTGATTGCGCCGGCTAGTAGTGAGTTGAGGGTGCTGTACAGCTGACAGCTGAGTTCGCGTATTCACATCCATCTCACTTTCTGGGCTTCTCGGGCCTGCGTTGCGTGGTTTAATTCCCGGCTTTCTGGGTCGGCGTCTCCTGAAAAACCACTGGGGGTGCCAGCTGTAGGTTTACTTGCCGAGTTACTGGCATGGAAGGAGCTGGCATCCAATAGATAGGTTGATTCAACCGGAAACTATACAGTCGACTTTTCGATTTTCCTACTGTAAGTGACAAACCGGAGGTTTCTTCTCGCGCTTCGACGCCCACATTTTTATGCCAGCTGGCGTCTACGAGCTCACCGTGAAAAAGGGGTAATCTGTGTAGCCCTTCTCTCCGCCGGTGTAGAACGTGGACTCGTCCGGTGCCGTCACCGGTAGCCCCTCCTGCCAGCGGCGTACCAAGTCCGGGTTAGAAATGGCCAGCCGACCCACCACGGCGGCGTCCGCCTGTTGAATCAGCCGTTCGGCCGCATCACGGTCGGGCAGCTGGCCGAAGCCGTGGTTGAGGATGACGCGCGTGCGACCGTTCGCGCGGGCACGAGAAATCAGCTCGGTCATCAGATCACCCGCAGGATTTGCGTGCATGAAAGAGACATAGGCAAGGCCGAGGTCCGCGGTGGCATCGAGAAGCCCGCCATAGGTGGCGAGAACGTCGGCCGCATCCACTTCCTCTATACCCTGAATGTTGTTTTGCGGGGAGAGTCGGATAGCTACACGGTCTGCACCGATTTCATCGGCCACCGCGCGTAGAATCTCCTCGATGAGTCGGAACCGCTTCTCCGGTGATCCTCCATAGGAATCCTCACGCAAGTTCGAGTTCGGCGAGAGGAACTGGTGCAGCAGGTAACCATTCGCACCGTGAATCTCCACGCCATCCATTCCCGCGTCGATGGCGTTGCGAGCGGCGTGACGGAACTCGTCAATAATGCTTGGCAGCTCCGTGGTATCGAGGGCTCGTGGAACCGGGCAGTCCTTGCGTGATTCTAAGTCTCGGACCGCGGTGCCCGATGCCACAGCGGAGGGCGCGACCGGCTCCGTGCCCTCCTGCAGGCTGGCGTGAGATAAACGTCCAGCATTCATCACTTGCATGAAGATGTGCCCGCCGGCTTCATGAACGGAGTCGGCGACGCGACGCCATCCGGCTATCTGTTCCGCGGTGTCAATTCCGGGCTGACCGGGGAAAGCGCGGCGGCTTACCTTGGGGAAGACGCCTTCGGTGACAATGAGACCCAGCGAGGAGCGCTGAGTGTAGTAAGTCTCGTGTAATGAGGTGGGAACGCCGTCGCGCCCCGCCCGCGAGCGCGTCAGCGGAGCCATGATTATGCGGTTCGGCAGGGTCAGACGACCCAGTTGGAGGGAATCAAAAAGTGATGGCATGTTCGCAATAACGCTGAGGTGTCAACAACTATTCCGCATTTGTATCTTCATCAGTGGATTGGTGGCGTTGACACCGTTACTCTCGCAGTGAGCGACGTACTTAATGAACGCGAACCAGACTCCGTGGTTTCTAGACCTTCCTCTCTCCCCGCTATTTCTACAGAGCTCATAGAAGAGTTAGTATTTCTACGAATCTGCGAGAAAAATAAAGAACCCTCGCGCCCCATAAAAGTAGGTCGCGAGGGGGGAGCTTTCAGTTAGCTCTCCAACCTCTAGCATTGCCGCCGCTGACAGGGCGGCTTACACTTTTTCCACCGTTTCCTTACACGCCACGTCCACCGTTTCGGAAAACCTGCAACGGAAAGCGCGCCGAGAGTGCACCACGAAACCTAGTGCGGAGTTTCGTGGCGCAGTGCTTTATGTGGCCGGTTTGGGTCCGAGGTGAGACCTTGGTTCGGGGCCAGTGGGCGTCCTATTCGGCTAACTCCGCTTCACCTATCGCATGTCCTCACACCTCGCCATCGTGTCGGTCCAGCACTGCCGAACCTGGAGACGATTCTTGGTGTGGAGCTTGGCAGGCGACAGTACATAAACTGTCGCCGCCGTTATAGTGTCGAGCGAGCTTCTGTATGACTTCGAAGGGTGCTGTTGCAAAGTTGGGTGGAGAACCGCGAACACTCCTTTCTTCGTCGCCTGGCCAGCATTATGGCCCAGCCTGCTTAGACACTCCGGAAGACCCGGTTGACGATCACCGCGTCCGGGTTCGGTTGCCCGTAGACAAACATCACGCCTTGCCCTTTCCGCAATGAGTACATCGCCTCCATCCCTTTCAACGTCCGATATGCAAATGTCCGGTTCTTAAACGCGCCTTTCGGACCGAGGATCCGCTTCAGCCGACCATGGTCGCCTTCCAGGATGTTGTTGAGGTATTTCACCTGCCGGTGTTCCACTGTTGGCGGGCAGATTCCCTCTGACTTCAACTCGGCGATTGCCCTGGCTAGGGAGGGTGCTTTATCGCCGTTGATCACTTTGGGATACCCGGCTGACGCATTGGATCTGACGGCCTTGGCCAGGAAACACTTCGCTGCGGCCACCTGCCGCCGACCCGGATATAGGCCTCATCCACCCGCCAGGAACTGGCCTGCCAGTCAGTTACCTGTCGGGACCACCGTGTTTGCTTGTCCAGCTCACGGGCGTATTTCTGGACCCAGCGGTAGATCGTGGTGTGATCGACCGGCACGCCCCGCTGAAGTCATCATTTCCTCCAGATCGCGGTAGCTCACCCCGTAGCGGCAGTACCACCCACTGCCCACAGAATGATGTCACGGGGAGAAATGACGACCGGAGAAAATACCCATGGCTGTGACTATTTCACGTCACTCTTCCTACTGCCCCAACTTTGCAACAGCACCTTTCAGGGGCATATGGGGGCAGTGGAGAGAAGCGGTGGATCAGTGGACGGCGGTGGATGCCGGAGTAGGCGTGGCGTGTTCCTCTTTCGACTCGGTCGGAGCCAGGTGAGCCGGATCCAGATCAATGCGGCGCAACAGCTGGGCGTTCAGGGCCACCACGATGGTCGAGGCAGACATCAAGATCGCGCCCACGGCCGGGGACAGCACGAACCCGATCGAGGCGAGCACTCCGGCGGCCAGCGGCACGGCGAGGATGTTGTAGCCAGAGGCCCAGACCAGGTTCTGGATCATCTTGCGGTAGCTGGCCTGGGACAGCTCAATCATCGACAGCACTGCCCGCGGGTCATCACTGGCTAGGACCACCCCGGCAGATTCCATGGCCACATCCGTGCCGGCACCGATGGCGATACCGACCTCCGCGCGGGTCAGAGCGGGGGCGTCATTGACACCGTCACCGACCATGGCCACGCTCAAACCCCGGTCCTGCAGCTGCATGACCTTGGTGTCTTTGTCCTGGGGCAGGACCTCGGCGAAGACCTCATCGATCCCCAGGTCCTGGCCAACCGCCTGGGCCACCTGCTGCGCGTCACCGGTGATCATCGCGACCTTCACCCCGCGGTCCTGCAGGGCTTTCACGGCGGCGCGGGATTCGGGGCGGATCTTGTCCTCGACGGCCACCGCACCGATAATCTGACCGTCGCGGACAATATGGAGCACACCGGCCCCACGCCCGGTCCAGGCGCTGGTGGTGTCGGTGAGCTCGGCCGGGGTGGTGAGGTTGAACTCGCGCAGCATGTTCGGCCCGCCCACGAGGATCTCAGCGCCATCGACAGTGGCCCGGACCCCCCGGCCGGAGGCGGCGCTGAAACCAGTTGCACGCATTTGCCGACGGGAGGCCTCGGGATGGGCGGCCGCGGCCGCCACGATGGCGCGGGCCACGGGGTGCTCGCTGTCGGCCTCCGCGGCGGCGGCCAGGGCCAGCAGCTCGCCCTCGGTGACGCCGACAGCTGCTGCGACACCGGTGACCGCGTGCGCCCCCTCGGTCAGGGTGCCGGTTTTGTCGAAGAGCACCACGTCGATGGCGCGCATCCGCTCGAGCGCCATCCGGTCCTTGATGAGCACCCCGGATTTCGCGGCCCGCTCGCTGGAGATCGCAATGACCAGCGGAATCGCCAGGCCCAGGGCGTGCGGACAGGCGATGACCAGCACCGTGACCGTGCGCACCACGGCATCGTCCGGGCTGCCGATGATGGTCCACACCACCGCGGTGATCAGAGCGGAGATCAGCGCGAACCAGAACAACAACGCTGCCGCCCGATCCGCCAGGGCCTGGGCCCGGGAGGAGGACTCTTGGGCGTCGGCAACCATGCGTTGGATCCCGGCCAGGGCGGTGCCCCCGCCGGTAGCCTCCACCCTGATGCGGACGGTGTTGTCGGTGGCCACGGTACCGGCGACCACCTTGTCACCGGTGTCGCGGAAGACGGGACGGGATTCGCCGGTGATCATCGCCTCATCGAATTCGGCGGCTCCGTCGATGATGGTTCCGTCGGCCGGCACCCGGGCACCGGCCCTCACCAGCACGACGTCGTCGACGACCAGCTCGGAGATGGCCACGGTGCGGGTGGTCCCGTCGATGACTTTCTCGGCCTCATCCGGCAGCAGGGCAGCCAGCGCGTCAAGCGCGGAGGACGCGGCCCCGAGAGCACGCATCTCCAGCCAGTGGCCCAGCAGCATGATGGTCACCAGCAGGGCCAGCTCCCACCAGAAGTCCAGGTCAAAACCGCCCAGCCCCAGAGTGGTGACCCAGGAGGCGACAAACGCCACGGTGATGGCCATGGCGATCAGGAGCATCATCCCGGGTTGGCGGGATTTCAGTTCGTTCCATCCTCCCTTGAGGAAAGGCGTTCCGCCGTAGACGAAGATGATCGTGCCTAGCACCGGGGGGATCCAGGTGGATCCGGGGAATGCCGGGAGGTGGTAACCGAGCAGCTGGGCGACCATGGGGCTGAAAATAACGACGGGAATGGACAGAATCAGCGACCACCAGAAGCGTTCCCGAAACATTGCGGTGCTGTGTCCGGCGTGTTCGCCGTGACTATGAACGTGGTGGTCGTCGTCCAGGGCGGAGTGCGGGTGATCGTGGGGCATCGCCTGGCCGTGGGTGTCGGCATCTGTGTGGTGTTCGTGGCTGGCATGATCCGGGTGGTGGTTGTGGTCTGTTTCCGGAGCGGGGTGATCACCATGGTGATCGCCGGAATGGTGGGGAGTGCTCATGACGTTCCTTCCGCTCAACCCGGTCGGGGTCGAGATGATGGGTAAAACTGATCAGGATAAGACGGTGTAGCCGGCCTCCTCGATGGCCCGGCGAACCATCTCCGGAGGTACGGCACCGGTGACCGTGACGGTGGAAACACCACCAGCAGCGAGGTCAATCTGGACGTCGTCGACCTGGGGGAGCCCCTGAAGGGCCTGAGTCACGCTTTTCGCGCAGTGCCCGCAGGTTAGGCCGGTGACCTGGTAGCTAGGGGAGGACCCTCCTGCTGACGAGTCGCTGGCGGCAGGGACGGAGGCGGTGTCGGCACGTGAGGCAGGTCCGCAACAGCTGCAGCCGTGGGAGGCCATCGGCAAGAGGCGGGGCGGGGAGGTGATCATGGGAAAGCTCCTACGGGTCGGTGGGATGCGGTAACGCTCGCTAGCATATACCCCCCTGGGGTATACTTTCAAGGAGTGGAGGGCACGGCCCTCACACGGGGCAGGGTGTGCTCACCGAGCAGCCTCCTCACTGTCGGGAGGGGACAGCGGGAGGCGGAGGGCAAACACCGCTCCGCGACCGGGTCCGGGGGAGGTGGCGGTGAGAGTGCCGCCGTGGGCCTCGATCAATGCCTTGGAGATGGTCAGACCGATACCAGACCCGCCGTTGTCCCGGCTGCGGGCGGCATCCCCCCCGGTAGAAGCGCTCGAAGATGTGTCCGAGCTGGCCAGGTGGGATGCCCTCGCCGTCATCGGCGACGTGGATGAGCGCGGTGGACGCCCCCTGTCGGTGGACGCTGATCTGGACCTGCCCGCCGGCCGGGGTGTGCCGTAGCGCGTTCGACAGGAGATTGCTCATCACCTGGCCGAAGCGTTGCCGGTCCACGAGCACCCGGGCGGTGTCCGTAATGGTCTCGACCTGTAAATCGACGCCTTTGTCAGCATAAGCTTCCCCCGCGGCAGCAGCGGCGGTATGGAGCAGATCCCCGAGCCTTTCCTCTGCCAGGTCCAAATCGATCCGGTGTTCCTGGGCTCGGGAGACATCGTCAATGTCTTCCATCAACCGGGTCAGGCGGGTGAGTTGGTCAGCCATGATCGTATGGTTGGCATTATTCCAGTCCACGACCCCGTCCTGGAGACCATCGAGGTAGACCGTGAGCACCGATAAGGGGGTGCCCATTTCGTGGGCCAGATCAGAGAGCATCTGGCGGCGGACCTGTTCGGTGTGTTCCAGCCGGTCGGCCATGGTGTTGAAGGCATCTGCCAGGGTGGCAACCTCGGGGCCTGCTTCTCCGGCGGGCACGCGGATACGGAAGTTACCGGCCGCCAGGCTGGTAGCGGCGCGGGTGAGATCCTGCAGGGGGGTGCGCAGGCGACGCGATAACCACAGGCTGGCCAGTAGGGCGCTGATCAAGGCAGTGGGCAGGGCGACGGCCAGGGTGATCAGGTTGGCGTCCCGGTAGGCCTGCTCGGCATGGAACAGCTCCAGCGAGGGGTCCTCCCGGCCGGACATCAACATATGATCATGGAACAGGGTCGGCCCCACCGTCGTGGCCACGGCCGCGGCCACCATCAGGCTAATCACCACGACCAACACCTGGGCGGCCAGGAAGCGGAAGGTCAAGCCGGGTCCGTGATTCATGGCTGCCCCACCCGGTAGCCCACGCCACGCACGGTGTCGATAAACCCCCGGCCTCGGGTGTCGGTGCCGAGCTTGCGACGCAAGTTGCCGATGTGGACATCGACGATGCGTTCATCACCGACCCAGGTAGTGTCCCAGACCTCGGTGACCAGGTCGTGGCGGGTCAGCGCCTGGCCGGGGCGCAGGGCCAGGGCAACCAGCAGCTCGAACTCCGTGCGGGTGAGCTCCACAGTCGTCTCCCCCACCCGCACCTGATGGGCGACGGGGTCAAGGATGAGGTCACCAACGATCAAGGGGGTGGTCACCTGCGGTGGGGTGGTGCTGGTGCGCGGACGGCGCAGCACTGCATGCACCCGGGTCACCAGTTCCCGGATGCTAAAAGGTTTGGTGATGTAGTCATCCGCCCCCAGGGTCAAACCGCTGATCTTGTCGTCCTCGCTGCCACGCGCGGTGAGCATGAGGATGTAGCAGTCCGAGAAGGTGCGGATCCGTCGGCACACCTCCAGGCCGTCGAGTTCGGGCAGCCCCAGATCCAGCACCACAACATCGGGGGAAAAGCGACGGGTCTCGTCCACGGCCTGGGTGCCGGTGTGCGCCTGACGGGTATCGAAGCCTGCCCGGATGAGGTAGGAGGCCACCATCTGAGCCAGGGGTTGTTCATCATCGACGACCAGCACCCGCCCCGGGGGCGTGGCGGTGGTCGGTGTGTGGTCAGCCATAGACCCCAGTATCGCTCCGGCCAGGGGGGGAATACCATCCTCGCTCAGTGCCCGGCGGGGAATCTTCATCAAATCTTCAAATATAACCCTTCGACCGCCGTCACCCCTGTGCCCCACCCCGGGCCGGCGGCATCGCCTCCCCTGGTCGGTTCAGCAGGCGCCACCAGGGATTTTACTGCAAGCACCGCATACCCGGGGCGGGTAGAAGGACATCGCCCACGGCTGTGGGGTGGTGTCCCGGTGGTGACCCAGCTCACCGAATTCACCCTCTTTTCGCCCTGCTATAAGGCTGTGAGCAGGGTTTTTGATTTCTAGTCCGTCAGGCACCCGTGCTAGATAAAGATATGGCATCGACCTTGAGGCGGTGTCTTCTCATGGTCTTACCACGATCCAAGGAGATTGACGTGAAACGAGCAGCGATCGCAGTCGCCGCCCTTGCCCTCGCCCTCACGGGGTGTTCGGCTGCCGACCCGGAACCCACCGCCGATGGGACGGTGTCCCAGGATACATTCCTGACTGCCCATGGCCTGGCCGACATGGGCGCGGTGGAGATCATTGATCACCTCGACCGGCAGAAGGTCACTGAGCGTCCCACGGATTTGATCGCCTCAGTGCGTGCCGATGAACTGCTGCTCTCGAGCGATGACCAGGAAGTCGTGCTCGATCTTCCCGACAATCAGACGTATGTCTCGATCGCACCCTATCTCACCTCCACCCACGACTGCTTCTACCACAGCCTCACGACCTGCCAGGGGGAACTCGACAATGAGGATATCCAGGTCACGATCACCGATGAGGCGACCGGTGAGGTGCTGGTGGACGAGGCGACAACCACCTTCGACAACGGGTTTATTGGCTTCTGGCTTCCCGATGATGTCACCGGTCTGATTGAGGTCAGCTACCAGGGGCGTACCGGCACCACGGAGTTTTCCACCGCCGACGACGGTGCCACCTGTGTCACAGACCTGCGCCTGACGTGATGGCTCAGCAGGGTCCTCACCTGCGCCTGTCTCCCGTGTCACTGAATTCTTACACCAGGAAGGTTAAATCATGACGAATGCGTTTTCCCGACGACAGTTTCTGCTCGGCGGGCTCGTCCTCGCCGGCACCGGGGCCGTGGCCGCCTGCACCAGCGACCCTGGACCCGCTGCCCCGGCACCAGGTTCCTCCCTTCGCCCCACTCCCACCCCCACTGCGCTCGGTGAGCCGACGGTGCGCCGGACACTGACCGCCCGGCCCCTCTCTCTGGATATCGGCGGTATCGAAGCCAAGACGTGGGGATACGTCTCTGACACCGGGGATGCGGCCATTGAGGCCACCGCCGGCGATGTCCTCCAGGTCGATATCACCAATGAACTGCCTGAGAGCACCTCCATCCACTGGCATGGCATCGCACTCCACAACGCAGCCGACGGTGTGCCCGGCATGACCCAGGACCCCATTGAACCTGGCGAGTCTTTCTCCTATGTTTTTGAAGTCCCCCACGGTGGCACCTACTTCTACCATTCCCACTCCGGCCTGCAGCTTGATCGCGGCCTCCACGCCCCACTGATCGTCCGTGACCCGCAAGACGCTGAGGACCAGGACGTCGAGTGGACCATCGTGCTCGACGACTGGGTCGATGGCATTCAGGGCACTCCCGACGATGAGCTCGACAAGCTCACCGGAATGGGGTCGGACGACCATAACGGGAAGAAGGGGATGGGAGGTCACGGCCATATGATGCACGGCACCCCGGACCGGGTACTGGGCGGGGATGCCGGCGATGTGATGTATCCGCACTACCTCATCAACGGACGTATCCCCCGTGCTCACCGGACCTTCGAGGCTCGCCCAGGCGACAAGGCCCGCCTGCGGTTTATCAACTCCGGCGGTGACACCATCTTCAAGGTGGCCCTCGGTGGCCACCGCATGACCGTCACCCACACCGACGGCTTCCCTGTCCAGCCCCGGGAGACCGAATCGATCTACCTGTCGATGGGCGAGCGTGTCGACGTCGAGGTCATCCTCGGCGACGGCATCTTCCCGCTCACGGCTTTGGCGGTGGGTAAGGACGACCGCGCCTTCGCCGTCATCCGCACCGCCGGCGGCCAGGCTCCCCGCCCCGATGTCGACTTCCCCGAGTTATCGTCCACCGGACTGCTTCTGTCCTCCCTGAAGCCAGCAGACCGTGCACTCCTGCCCGAGGGCACACCAGACCGAGAAGTCAGCATCGACCTGGGCGGGCAGATGATGCCGTATGAATGGAGCATTCTCACCGACGGCCAATCGTCCTCCGCGACCGTGCAGGAGGGCCAGCGCCTGCGGATGGTCATGCGCAACAGGACCATGATGCCCCATCCCATGCACATCCACGGCCACACGTGGGCGCTGCCCGGCAGCGGCGGGCTACGCAAGGACACCGTCCTTCTCCGCCACGGTGAAACCATGATCGCCGACCTGATCGCTGACAACCCCGGTGAGTGGGCATTTCACTGCCATAACGCCTATCACATGGAAACCGGGATGCTCAGCTCGCTTCGCTACGAGTAACCGCCACAGCAGGGTTGAGTGCCGAGGTGGGCGGGGGTGCCCCCGAGTAGTGGACACGGCGTTGGTGTCAGGGGTGAACAATGTGTGCCAGGAGTTGACGGGATTGAAGTATGCGTCGGCGTGCACGGCAGCAAGTTCAATGATGCGGTCGTAGCGCTTGTTAAAGCCGGTGGTTTCGGTATCAATGACCGCAAAGACCGGCTCGCACGGCATGCGTGGGGTGTAGCGGTTGAGGAGGTTTTCTAAGAAGCCTATGGCCTCAAGCCAAGAGGCCCATACCGACATGCCCGCCTAAACGCTATCGAACACTGCAACCAACGTGGATTTCTGTGGATAACCACACTAGCCCTGTGTGGGTTGTCCACAAGGTTAGTGTGGTTGGCCTTTCGTAGCGGGCGTGGGTGTGGTTGCCTTAGTGCTATGAGCACTTCGCAGGACTATCCGAACTCCACCCCAACCCCCGCTACTACGACCACTGGGGAGGGTCAGCGGCGGGGCCGAGTTTGCGGGATATTTCCCAGCAGGAATTAAATACTGCTACCCAGTACATGATTGATGAGCATGGATATGCTGCGTACTAAGCAGAAGAACTGCGACTAGGAAAAATAAAAAGAACCGGAGTGGAAACTTCTGTGGTTTCCATCTCCGGATTTCGATGGTGTGATGTTCACGATGGCAGCTCAGCATGGTTTTTCAAAGAGCATATCCCGTACTGCGGATATGGATTCTTCCCTAGTGCTTCCAACGACGAGAAGCACTAGGGGAGTTTCCTTTTATTGAGCGCCGTTTTCCTTCGGCCGGCCAGGGGTTTCGTGGAAAGATTGAAGATGTTTCTTGAAAGCCCCGTGACGGATGAACTGCTCCCCATTAGTTGGACTGAGAAATCAGTTACCGACTAGTGGGGAGTAGTTGTCATTGAGAGCACGAAGTTCGCTAAGTGAATATCAGCGCGAGCAATTGGTTGAACTATTTGAGCAGGGCATGGGCTATAGAGCCGCTGCTAATGCTCTGGGTGTCTCCAAACACGCTGTGCGCCGGCTCTATTGTCGGTTTGTGCTGCATGGCAGGCTATGTCTTGTGGAGAAACCGACTAAGCAGCAGTATTCGTTTGAGATTAAGAAGGAAGTTGTCCAACGCCACCTTGCTGGCTAGACAGCGATGGATCTTGCGCGTGAATTTGGCCTGTCATCACAGCAGCTGGTCCGCGGGTGGTCGTGGAAATGGCGCAAAGACGGCGATGACGCGTTGAAACCAAAGCCGAAGGGCAGGCCCAAAGGATCGGTCACGCCGAAGCCGCTGTCGGAGGAAGACAAGCTGCGTCGCGAAAACGAACGGTTGCGGGCCGAAAATGCCTATCTAAAAAAAAATGCGGGACTTGAGGAATCAGGGACGCGCCTGAAAGTCCAGGCGATTGTCATCCTCAAGTCTCACCACCGCTTGGAATATCTCCTAGAGGCAGCAGGTATCCCACGGTCGACGTTCTTCTACCACCAACAACGACTCAGTAAGCCAGATAACCACGCCGTTTTCAAGCAAGCGATTCGGGAAAGCTTCGAGCGTAACAAGCATCGCTACGGCTACCGGCGAGTGCTACTTGACCTACGCAACCAGGGCTGGGTGGTCAACCACAAACTCGTCTACAAACTCATGCGCCAGATGGGGCTTCGAGCTAAGATTCGCCAGCGCAGACCGTATATTTCCTATGTTGGGACGATCAGCCACATTGCTGACAACACACTTGACCGCAAATTCACCCCAGATAAGCCAAATACCGTCTTTGTCAGCGACGTCACCGAGTTCAGGGTTGCAGGCCGCAAGGTCTACCTGTCACCGGTGATGGACTTGTTCGACCGTTCAATCGTTGCCCACACCGTGGCTACATCGCCGTCGACAGCGTTGACCACCGATTCTTTGTCCAAGGCGATCGCGGCGTGGGCACCTGAACCCGGGTGGATGATGCACACTGACCAAGGTTTCCAGTACCAGCATGCCTCCTGGCGTGACCTGATTGGCGACAACGGTGGTGTTCAGTCGATGTCGCGTAAAGCCAACTGTTACGACAACGCGGTCATGGAAAATTTCTTCGGGCACGTGAAAACCGAGATGTACCACGGTGAAGTCTTCGACACGGTCGCAGAGTTCAACCAGGCGATCGATGAGTACATCGGGTGGTACAACACCGAACGCGTCCAACAACGACTCAAGGGCCTGACCCCGATGCAATATCGGAATCAGACCCTTGAAGCCCTAACCGCCTAGAGTTAAACCAGTCCAATTTTCGGGGGCTAGTTCAGGACGAGGGGCTTTTATGAAACTTCCTGACCAGATGTATTAGGCCCGCGGCAACACCCCGGTTACACGCAGTTTCGCCTCGGGTTACACAACAGAAGTAAATTTTTGACGTGAGCAGGAGCGCTCCTGAGAACGGGAAGTCAGGAAATTCCGCTTCCGACTCTTCCTGCCTCTCGGCAAGCTCCACGCTCCACCGTGAACGCTCGATAAGTTCGTCAAAGGTGAGCACCTCCGGTGACTTACGGTTCGAGCGGGAACTTTCAACGCTACGGAACTTCGAGCCAATTCGGTTGCCTTCGGCGCGGCACAAATCGCACATGGGCCGATCATCAGAAACGAGCGTGGTTCAGCTGTTTTCGCAACTTTGCCGGAATCTGCGCCATCTCTGCTACTTTCACTGTCTCTTCAGCAGCGCACACAGCTGCACCGCTACCCGGAACTTGACTAGTTCAGCGATCGCTGTATAGTTCAGCGCATGCTGACTATTGCTTCGCGTCTCGACGTGATGAACCGCCTGGGTCGTGCACTGGCCGACCCCACTCGATCTCGGATCATCTTGACCCTGCTCGACCATCCCGCCTACCCGGCGGAACTATCCCGAGATCTGGACCTGACACGCCCGAACGTGTCCAACCACCTGACATGCTTGCGCGATTGTGGGATTGTCGTCTCCGAGCCCGAGGGGCGTCGGACACGATACGAGATCGCCGATCCGCACCTGGCGCAGGCGCTGACCACATTGGTCGATGCCACCTTGGCAGTAGACGAAGACGCCCCGTGCATCGATCCCGCCTGCTCGCTTCCCGGGTGCTACGCAGCTGGGGAGGACGCATGATCCTCACCTCGGTCTTGCAGGCGATAGGCCTGTTCGCAGCTACCAACATCGACGACATCATCGTGCTCTCCCTCTTCTTCGCGCGAGGGGCAGGCCAGCGCGGCACTACCGCCCGCATTCTGGCCGGCCAGTACCTCGGATTCGCGGGCATCCTCGGTGCCGCGGTTCTAGTGACCATGGGCGCCGGAGCATTCCTGCCCTCGACAGCCATCCCGTACTTCGGTCTAATCCCGCTGGGCCTCGGCCTCTGGGCCGCATGGGAGGCCTGGCGCGGAGACGATGAGGACGATGACGACGAGGCCAAGATTGCCGGCAAGAAGGTTGGCGTGGGGACAGTCGCAGGCGTCACCTTTGCCAACGGTGGCGACAACATCGGCGTCTACACCCCTGTATTCCTCAGCGTGGAACCTCTCGCAGTAGTCGCCTACTGCGTTATTTTCCTCGCGCTCGTTGCGGTCCTGGTGGCCCTGGCAAAGTTCGTCGCAACCCGCCCCCCGATCGCGGAAGTGCTCGAACGCTGGGAGGGCATCCTCTTTCCCATCGTTCTCATCGGCCTCGGTATCGTGATCCTCGTCAGTGGCGGAGCCTTCGGGCTCTGACGGAGCAGCAGTGTTCCAAACGGCCCCGACCGGGCGTTATCGGTGGCTCCTATAACGCCCGGAAGGTCTTTTTGAAGCGCTGTCGGGGCGTGTGAATCTAATCACACAGAGTTTACAGAATCCCAGCAATTAAACTTTCGGCTATCCAATTTCACCCGCGGACGCAATGAGACTAGCACCGACGCTTTCCCCAACGCGCCACCGCTTGCGGCGTAGCCCGACCAAGGCCACCGGCTGGTTCTCAAACGAGGACGAAGCCCGTGGCCTAGAGCTCGTGGTCGAGAGCCGAAATTCGGCCTAAAACCGCGTTTAGCCAAAGAAAAATGACCCCTAGAATCCGCCCCTTCCAGCCTTTCTTTGAGGCTGGCGGCTAAGTTAAGAAGTTCGACTGAATTATCTGCGGGACGCTGTTGAGACAGGTTCCGCTGTGCGGCGCGCACGAGCCTTGCAAGCCTTCCAGTGTCACGGGCCAGTGGGGAAGTGGAAGGCAGCTCCGCTTGTATTGCTTGCAGGTGTCCGGCTGCACTGTTGGCGGCGTCTAGTGCGTACTCGTAGTCTCCAGTATCCCCGTGCGCTCCAATAAACAAGGCGCACAGGTGCGTGTCCTAGGCTTTTGGTTAGTGAGCTGACACACAGAAAAAACAAGAAATTAGTCGTCGGTTTTGCAGATGTGAAGCACTCCCCTAAGTCACAAACTCTGGTGTAGTTTTACTGCTTCTACAAAAAGGGTAAGTGCGCTTTTAGATTGTTTGAATTACTGGAGTTTGAACTCTACGAGGTCGACTTCGTCATCGGCAGCTAATCCGGGATAGTGAGTATCTAGCGCTTCCTGAAGCTCGGTGAGAGAACCAAAACCGTCATTTCTAGCTTGCTTTTCCGACAATTCACTTCGCTGGGTCGAGACAACGGACGTGACCTGTGCAGGAATGGTGACGACCTCTCCGGATTCTTTCTCGAAGACAATTTGGGCACTTCCTTCATGGAAAGGATCATCTACCCGGATGGTTTGTTGCTTTTCTCCGCTACGAATTGATTCCTCGTAGCCTTCCCACATGTAGATGCGCTGCTCTTGTTCCATATCTCGCCAGTTGAATGCGAAAGGCAAGAGTTCTTCTACGGTAAGTGCTTCAAGTCCATTGCTTCCGCGCACGATGCACCGAATGGACGGATCAACATCAAAAAGCACCTGGCGGCATTTACCGCAGGGAGGAATAACTTGACCAGTAGGTCCGTATACGGCGACTACTGCTTGGATTGGGTCCTCTGGATAACTAGCAGCATGGTTAGCTAAAGCCGAGACTTCCCCGCAAGGACCACCGAGGAAGTGGTGCGCGTTCAAACCGAGTACGTGTTTGCCTGATTTGGTGAGGAGTGCTGCGGCTACAGTGTGGTCTTCTCCGTCTTGAAAACGCTGTGCATGGGTGGTTGCTTTGGCTAGTAAATTTCGAAGTTCGTTGGTAATCACTCTTTAAGGGTAATAAATGCTAACGCGCTTTATCTATGCGAAGACAGAGATCGGGAACACCCCCCCCGGATCATTTTCAGACAGGGACGAAAATAAGCCATACCGAAGCCAGCGACTAGTTCCACTGCCACAAGGCAGAAGGAACGCAGATAAACATAGCCTGCCCCAGCATGGGGCTAGGAGTACGAATCCTGGGCTCCTTCAAGCGGAACTGCCAACAACGTAATGGGATTAGGCTGGGATCTGGCGCGGGTCAGGAGGCGCAGCAGGAGAGTTTGGAGACGTCGGTGGTGAAGGACTGTGCGGCGATTTTGATCCCTTCGGCCATGGTCAGGTATGGGCACCAGAGGTTCGCGACCTGGTCAACGGTCATGCCGGCCTCGAGGATGTAGACTCCGGCGGCGGCCAGGTCACCGGCCTCCTTGCCGACGGCGGTGATCCCCACAATCCGTCCGGTGTCGGCGTCGGCGACGATTTTGATGAAGCCGCGGGTGTCCCGGTTCACCAGTGCCCGGGGAACGTATTCCAGGGGCAGGACCCGGCATTCACACCGGATGCCCGCCTCGTTGGCTTCCTTGTCGGTCATGCCGACCGCGGCCAGTGACGGGCTGGTGAACGTCACGCGGGGCAGGTGCCGGTAGTCGACCTCGCGCCCGGCGTTGTTGAAGGCGTTCTCCACCATCAGGGTTCCGTGGGCGGACGCGACGTAGACGAATTCTCGGTGCCCGGTCACATCCCCTGCGGCCCAGATCCTGGGGTTGGAGCTGGCGAGTGTGCTCTCGACCAGGATCTGGCCGGTGTCGCCGGTCTTGACGCCGACGGCGTCCAGGTTCAGTCCGTCGGTGACGGCGCGTCGGCCGGTGGCTACCAGCAGCTTTGCGGCGCGGAATTCCTCCTGGCCCCCGGCGACCGTGGCGGTGACAAGGACCTCTGCGCCGGCGGGATCTGTGCGGACCGAAGTTACGGCTGCGCGGCGGACCACGCGGATGCCCTCGTCGGCGAAGACGCCCATCAGCGCACGGGAGGCTTCCGGTTCCTCGTGCGAGGCAAGCCTGGAGCGGACCAGCAAGGTCACTTTGGATCCGAGGCGGGCAAAAAGCTGCGCCTGCTCCAGGGCCACGTACCCGCCGCCGAAGACGATCAGGGACTCGGGCACCTCGTTCAGTTCCATGGCGGTGGTCGAGGTCAGGTAGTTGACTTCATCCAGTCCCGGCACCGGGGGTGCCCACGGGGTCGAACCGGTCGCGACCAGATAATGGGCGGCGGTCAGGGAGTCGCGGGTGCCGTCGGGTCCGGTGATTTCCAGGACCGGTTCCTCCGGGGTGCCGGCGAACACCGCGGTGCCCTGGCGCAGGTCCCATCCGTAGTCGGCGGCCAGATCCACGTATTTATCCGAGCGCATTCCCTCGACCAGGGAGCGTTTCCCGTCTATCAGTACACCCATGTCCACCGGGGCGGCGGAAGTGCTGATCCCGGGGAACCTTCCGGTCGCATCCACAGCGACATGCCGGGCTTCGGCGGCGGCCAGCAGGGCTTTGGAGGGAACGCACCCGGTGTTCACACAGGTCCCGCCCACCGTGGAGCGTTCGATCATCACGACCCGATTGCCCAGCTTGGTGGCCCGGATGGCGGCGGCGAAGGCGCCGCCTCCGGAACCGATCACGGCTAAATCAAAATCTGGTGCTGCCTCAGGCATTAGTCCTCCTTGGAGTCTCGAATGAACACCCCGGGGGCGTTCCTTTTTGCATGCTGTCCCTAGTCTGCACCTTCCCCTGCACGGGAAGGTCAAGAACGGGAGCGAAGAGATCGGTGTTGCTACGGAAGTGTTGTGTCAAGAAATTCCTTCAGGGCATCGGCCTTCATGGGCCGGGAATCGGCCCGGCCCAGGATGTCACCGTCAGGTGCGATGACGACGGTACTGTCCAGGGATGTGACCGCGTACTTTTGGGTGAGTTCCCCGGTCCGGTCGACAACGAAGGGGTATCCGGGTGTGCCGGCCATTTCGCGGAACTGGTCCACTTGGGTTTTTGTGGTCTCCGGCGTCACGTCCACGGCGACGAAGTCTGCCTTATCGGCATATTCCTGTTCCAGTTCCTTCATCGCTTCTGCCTGCGGAACGCAGGTATAGCACCAGCTCGCCATGAAATACAGCACTGTCGGGCGGGTGGAAGGGACGGTGAGGGCCTTGCCGTCCACAGATGTGATCTCGATCCTGTCCACGTTGTTTGCGCCCGCTGGCCCGGCGGCGGGAGCGGTTTCGCTCCCGCGGTTCAACGCAGTGAGGGCCAGGACCAGGATGAGGGCCGCGGCCGCTACGACGGCAGTAATGGTGAAGATCCGCCGGTGGTTTCTGGTCGTTGTCATGGGTTTCCTTTCTGGTTGGTGCGCCCTGGCGCCGTGTCGGGAAGAAGATGTTCCGGGCCGCAGCACGCTTCGGTGCTGTCGCTGCTCTCAGCCCCATCCGTGATTGCGCTGTTGTCCTGTGCCTTGCTTTTACTGCGGCGCCGCAGGGCCAGGGCCGCGGCGGCGAGGACGGCGGCCACCGCGGTGAGGGTGATGATGGGCCAGTTGCCCGAGATGAAACCGGACAGCGCCACGCTGGCTTCGGTGACCGTCCCGCCCATGATCTCCCCGGCCTGCCCGCCGGACAGGGCCGGAACCCAGTAGAGCAACAGGTAGATCCCTGCGAGGATAAGCGCGGCTCCGCCGAGACGATTAACAAACGGCAGGATCCTTCGGACGTGGCGTGCCAGGACGTCCCGCGCTACCGCTGCACCGAGGGACAGAAGGACCAGCACCACCGAGGAGCCCAAGGCGTAGGCGGCGAAGACCGCCAGCAGCCCGGCCAGGCTCCCGGTGGACACAGCCTGGGCGACAACAGCCAGCAGCAGGGCCAGGCTGCAAGAGAGCGCAGCCACCGCATAGGCCACCCCGTAGCCAAAGACCGCCCTGAGGCCCGAACTGGTCCCGTCCGTCTTCAGAATCCGGGGCAGGTTCAACCTCGCCCCGGGCAGCTGCCATCCGAACACCATGCCAAGGCCGGCAACCACAATAACCGCTCCGATCAGCGCCGCCGCCCAGGGAAGCGCCGACGCCACCGACCGCAGGCCTACAGCGGCGAGCAGGCCGGCCGTAACAAAGACAGTGGCGAAACCGGCGCTGAGGGCAACCCCGGCCTGAAGACCTGCAAGCAACGGCCGCTTCCGTCCCGCACCGGGGCCTGAACCAATGAAATACGCCAGATAGGTTGGCAGCATCGCAAACCCGCATGGATTCACCGTGGCAAGCATTCCGGTCAGAAAGGCCAGACCCAAAACACCCGTCATCCCTGTGACCCCGCATCCTCAGAAGCACCGGCCCGGGACTGCCCGGACCGCTCCTGCTCCGACGATGAATGAGGTGTTGGAGTAGAACCCGCGGACAGGCTGGCCCCCGGGCGGGAACGGGCGCAACAATCCGTCCCCGGGCTGCCCCGACGCTGCGCCCGCAGGAGCAGGGCCCCCGCGGCAAGGGCTGCGGCGGCAATGAACCAGAGGTTGCCGGCCATTGCGCCGGCCGCGGCGAAAACACCGGCTGCAGCCGTCAGAACGGGTACCCCGCAGCACACGAGCGCCACCATCACAACACCAAGGGAGGACAGCAGAGTGCCTGCCGCAAGCACCAGGCCAGAGCGCTCCCGGCCCTTCACTTTTATTGACATGATCATCCCTTCATATGTCCGGCTCGTGTCCGGGACCCCGACAGGGGACCCCAACACGAAACCGGACGGCCAGTAGTACGTCACACCCCATTATCAACCTTCCACTAAGGGGGAAGGTCAAGCTGGCGACGGGACCTGTTGGTTTGCGGGTGCCGATGCGGAACATTCCAGTACGATGGAAGGGTCATATGCGATTTTTTGGAACGAGATGAGGACCCGAAATGCGAATCGGTGAAGTTGCTGATGCTGCCGGTATAACAACCAAGACGATCAGGTTCTATGAGGACCGGGGCCTGCTCCCACCGGCTGAGCGCTCGGCCAACGGCTATCGTGACTACACCCACGACACCCTCAGCCGCCTCGAATTCATTCGCCGCAGCCAAATCGCCGGGCTGACCCTGGCGCAGATCCAGGGCATTCTGCGGATCCGCGATAGCGGTTTGACGCCTTGCACCCACGTACGGGATGTCCTGGGGAAACAGTTGCAGGACCTGGACCGGAAAATCGCGGAGCTCACCGCGCTCCGGGTGACCGTGGCCGAACAATATGCAACCGCCGAGGTGGCCGACCCTCAGCGCTGCGATGCTGAACAAATCTGCAGTTACATCTGAGCCCGCCGCAGGCTAAGGGGCTTCACTGAGCCGGCTCCCGCCGCGGCCAGTGCCGTCTGCAGTTACGCAGCACCCGGCTCCACGGCACGGAAGACCTCCGTGCCCGCGGCGTCCAGGATTACAGCGGTGCTTACCTGGTTTATCCGGTAGGCGGTGATGAGCCGCGTATCGGTATCAGAGGCAAAGGCCAGGGATGACGCCCCATTTCCGGCCAGGAATTCCCTGATTTCATCGGCCGTCTCGTAGGACGCGATGTCCACCGCGACATAGTTCACGGCAGCAGGAGAGCTTCGCTGGACCTTGGCAAGCACCCGGGCTCCCGGCTCGAGGGTCAAGCCCCATGGTGATGCCGTGGCCCGGCGAGTGAGCGAGGTCAGGCCGGTTGGCGGCGGCTTTCGGTGGGAATGATCTGGGGTAGGAACCGGACGTAGAGGATCATGCTCTGATTCTTATCCTCTCCGAGACAGATAACACTTGTAAAAGTTGATTACACCCCACTTTTACAATAAGGTACATGTTTGAATTTCGCGTATATTCGCCGACTTTAAAGACAACGTTCTTCTACGGTAGGGAGCCAAGCTTTGAGCAGGCCTGGGACAAGGCCGTGGTCTACATTTTGAATGATGCCCGTTGGAAAGACCAAAGCAATATCATTGATGCCATAGCTGCAACGGAGACAAAGTCAGAACATGCCACAAATGGGTGGATAGACGTCAGCCTTGGCCGGAATATGCAAAATGTTTACGAGCAACACGAAGTTGCGGTCATGATTGATAAAACTGCACGTGTCATGAACAATTTAGGACACTGAGTTAAGTCGGTTAGGGTACACCACGTTACGAGATAATCTTCCAACTCTTGCTCAAGCAGTCAGTCCGGTAGAAGTGATAACTCACGTCCCCTCTACCAACCGCAGTCCCGGACGCGACCGTGGGGCACTTGCTAGTGCCCTCAATTCTGCTCTCGGTCATATATCCGAAATCGTCTCACACCAGCGGCTTTAGAATCTTCAGGTGATAACACCGGCGCGTCCCACACAATAAGCCCAGATCGTTTTTCAGTGATAGATCCTGCTGCAGTCGCCGGTCGGCACGTGCTGCTAGTGGAGGACACTTGGGTCAGCGGAGCCAGTGCGCAATCAGAAGCGGTATCTCTGCACCGAGCAGGCGATCACCATGTCACTGTCATGTGTATCGCCAGGATGCTGAAAGCCAAGTGGGAAGACGGGACTTACTTGGCATCTCAATACGCCACCTTGCTGCCTCCACAGCAAGACACTACAGTTTTCAATCCTTAAACAAGGAGATCTGAACATACTTTTAGACGGCGCTGTTGCAAAGTTGGGCCAGGGCACGATGTTTACCTACGGGCACCCGAACCCAGACGCGGTGATCGTCAGCCGGATATTCGAGACAGCTTAAGCACCCCGGAGCAAGGACAACTAATGTCTTGAGGGTAGGCTTTTCGACCCTGGCCCAACTTTGCAACAGCACCGCGTAGGTAAAATAACGGGTTAAGTGACAATTTTCGATTATGTGACCTTGGATGACTGTGTCGTTTTGAGGAGTCGTCTGCACGGATTTCAGAAGTCCTCTGCACTATCGCCATCCACTCCGGAGAGGCCGCGGGCGTTCGTCCACTTCATCTGGAACGCGACTCGACCGAGCGCATTCAATCGGATGGTCTCTTTCTCCCTGCGAAGGATGGGGGCACTTTAGGGTGCCAGGGTGTTGACCAGATCGAGGAATTCCTCAGCGTAGGCAATTTGCTTGCGTAGCTTTTCGTAGCGGGTGCGCGTCTCCTCACGAATGTCGGCAAGGGTGGCCTTGGCATTACTCCGTGCCTGCTGTGCGGGATCACTGTCCTGCCCGCCATCTGAACTATGAAGAATCTCCGCAGCTTCCAGGAATTCTCGCATCTGATCCAGAGTAAACCCCAGCGGTTTCATCCGTCGCACCAGCAAAACACGACGTACATCAGCCTCACTATAAAGCCTGAACCCACCAGGGCTACGCCCCGATGGGGTAATCAGGCCGACGTTGTCATAATAACGCAAGGTGGGAATCGACAACCCAGTCTGGTCAACGACCTCGCCGATCTTGAAATTACTGTTTTGCATTGCCTGTTCTCCTTCACGGTGATGTTGCCCACGGGTTCCTGTGCCTGGGTTGGCGGTTGAGTAAAACTCCCGCTACCATGACCACCATCACCAAACCTAAAGTTACTAGAGGGTTGGATTCCTTTCGGGCGTTCGCCCAGTTACCTATCCCCTCAAAGATTGGACATCTATGACTGAAACTAGCACGGCGGCCCCCCGCCCCCTCCTGAGTCCAGACGGCGCTGATGCCCCTACCGGGATCATCGCATCCTTCCGTTACGCATTTTCTTCCCCCGCCCGTATCCGTATAGAGATTCTGGCCGGACTGGCGGTATCCCTGGCGCTGATCCCTGAGGCCATTGCCTTTTCCATCCTTGCCGGTGTTGACCCAGCCATGGGTCTGTTTTCCTCGGTAGTCATGGCCATTGCGATCGCCTTTACCGGTGGCCGCCCGGCAATGACCACCGGCGCCACCGGGGCTATTGCCCTAGTCATTGCTCCTGTGGCGCGTGGTTACGGGATGGATTATTTCATCGCCACCGTCTTGTTGGGCGGTGTCCTACAAATCGTGCTCGGAGCCCTCGGTGTGGCGAAACTTCAGCGTTTTATCCCCCGATCGGTGATGCTGGGTTTCGTCAATGCACTGGGCATTATGATTTTCACCGCCCAACTCGAACACCTCATTGATGTGCCTTGGATGGTCTACCCACTCGTCGGCTTGGGTGTGGTGATCATGATTTTCTTCCCCAAGCTCACCAGTGTGATCCCCGCCCCGCTGGTCACGATTATCGTGCTCACCGGTTTGGTCATTGCCGCCGGTTTGACTGTCCCGACGGTCTCGGACATGGGCAAGATGCCGGAGACCTTACCGTCCCTGTTTATTCCGAACGTGCCGTGGACGTTGGAGACCCTGCAGATCATCGCGCCTTATGCCCTGGCCATGGCCGTGGTCGGTCTCATGGAATCGTTGATGACCGCCAAGCTCGTCGATGACATCACCGACACTCATTCCGATAAAACTCGCGAATCCTGGGGACAGGGGGTGGCTAATATTGCCTCCGGTTTCTTCGGCGGCATGGGCGGCTGCGCGATGATCGGTCAAACCATGATCAACGTCCGCGAATCCGGGGCACGTACCCGCCTATCCACCCTGTTAGCCGGTGTGTTCCTGCTGGTCCTGGTCCTGGCACTGGGCGACATCGTTGGCATGATCCCGATGGCTGCGCTGGTGGCAATCATGATCATGGTCTCGGTCGGCACCATCGACTGGCACTCGGTGCATCCACGCACCCTTAAACTCATGCCGGTCTCTGAGACCATTGTTATGGCCGTGACGATTATTGCGACCCTAGCCACCAGCAACCTGGCCATTGGTGTGGTGCTGGGTGTGGTCACCGCGATGATCATGTTCGCCCGTCGGGTGGCACATATCGTTTCCATTGAAAAGGTCTCCGATATCGACGGCGACGGCGATGGCGAGATTGATACTCGTACCTACCGGGTGCATGGCCAGTTGTTTTGGGCATCAAGCAATGACCTGGTTTATCGCTTTGATTACACCGATTCTGCCCGTCATATCACTATTGATCTCACTGAGGCGGAGATCTGGGATGCCTCCACGGTCGCGACCTTTGACGCGATTACGCAGAAGTTCCAGGACAGAGGCAAAACCGTGTCCATTATCGGGCTCGACGGCCCCAGTCAGGACCGGCTGAACCGACTGTCTGGCCGGCTTGACACCGGCCACTAACATCCCCCGACTCGAGCACATCGACTTGGCGCCCCAACTTATAACCGGGGCGCCAGTTTATTGGTGCTGTTGCAAAGTTGGGGCAGTAGGAAGAGTGACGTGAAATAGTCACAGCCATGGGTATTTTCTCCGGTCGTCATTTCTCCCCGTGACATCATTCTGTGGGCAGTGGGTGGTACTGCCGCTACGGGGTGAGCTACCGCGATCTGGAGGAAATGATGACTTCAGCGGGGCGTGCCGGTCGATCACACCACGATCTACCGCTGGGTCCAGAAATACGCCCGTGAGCTGGACAAGCAAACACGGTGGTCCCGACAGGTAACTGACTGGCAGGCCAGTTCCTGGCGGGTCGATGAGACCTATATCCGAGTCGGCGGCAGGTGATGCTACCTCTATCGGGCGATCACCGCCGGTGGCCAGACCGGTATAGGATAGTCGCTTTATAGGTCCATGCTGATTCGCGCTCTGGGGTACACCCTATTGTTACACGTGTCCGTGGCGGAATGTTGCCTGTAAAATAGGGCCGTTTCTAGCATTGTTTTACACGTGTCTAGTGGGGTCTAGGACTTATGTTTACAGAAAGTGGGGAGTGCGGTGTTATCGTCTGACGGTTTCCATATTGAAAGTCATATTGACTCTGTGCCCGCGTTGGCGCGCGTGAAAGATCTGCATGGTGGGTTGTCTCGGGGCAGCAGGCGTTGGGCAGGATTGTGCAATCCTTGCTTGCTGACGCTGATGGTCTCGACGGGGCACAGTTGTCTGACTTGGCGCGAGTGGTTGAGTCGTATCGTGATGCGGTCATCGCCCAGGAGAATGCTGCCTTTACACCCTCGCGGGGCGAAGACTAATGGCCAATGACTCTGGTTCGCATGGGCAGCGGGTGGGCTATATCCGTGTTTCCACGGTGGAGCAGAATAATCAGCGTCAGAAAGAACTACTCAATGCTTCCGGCAGGATTGACCGGTTCTTTGAAGATAAGATTTCCGGCCGCACTAAGACTGCCCGCCCTGGGCTTGTCGAGTGTATGGCGTATGTGCGCGACGGCGACGAACTCGTCGTCTCGTCGATTGACCGTCTCGCCCGTTCGCTTACAGATCTGCGCGGCATTGTTGATGAACTTACCGACAAGGGTGTGACCGTTACTTTCCTGCATGAGAATCTTATCTTTGCGAAAGACGCCACGGATCCGCGCGCGGATTTAATGCTGGGTATTTTGGGTTCGTTTGCGGAGTTTGAGCGGGCCATTATCCGCGAGCGCCAGGCGGAAGGGATTGCGCTGGCGAAAAAGGCAGGCAAGTACAAAGGCCGCAAACCCGCTCTTAGTCCGCAGCAGGTGGCGGAGATTAAGCAGCGTACATTGGCGGGGGAGTCGAAAGCAGCCTTGGCGCGGGAATTCGGAGTCACCCGGCCTACGGTGTATCGGGCGCTGAAAACTCCTAAAGCAGCGTGGGATAAGAGTAAATAGCGTGGCCTGAACTAGGGAAGGATTGTCTTTTAACGACTCTGCGTTATCTTCCACACGCGGTAAACGCACGCCAAAGTGTAAGTGACATTTATACCTGTCGTGTAGTCAGAGCGCTTGAACCATCCCTGATGGGGCACGGTATTTTACTACAATTCCCCCTGCAATCTTTTTATAGGAAAAATTTTTTTCTTAGATTGTCGTTTGGGGAATAACTTCACTTTACCCCCACGCCTACTAGGATTTTTGAGCGGGAAAGGTAGAAACTTGTGAAACTGTCATGGGCTCTGTGGTGGACGGTTACCCTCATGGAGGTATTGAGCTTTATAGCACTTTCCGCCTTGCTGTTGGTGCGAGCAGAGGATGCGGCAGGAGCTCAGCAAACCACTGAGTTGAGGTTATTAAATGTCGTCATCTTAGTATTTGCCTACCTTATCCCCTTTGCTATTCAGGTCGTGTGGTTCATTTTGAATAAGCGAGCAGAGAAGAAGACTACACGCCGCCCTTAAATATTTACACCTTAAACCGGGAAAGTAAGCTCCGCTTTCCGGAAAATCTGGGTGTTGTTGCAAAGTTGGGCGGAGAGCAGCGAAGACTCAGTTTCTCATTCCCTGATGGCCGCTGCGTGTGGGCGTTGTTAGGCCGTCTCGAAGACCCGGTTGACGATCACCGCGTCCGGGTTCGGTTGCCTGTTGGCAAACATCGCGCCTTGCCCTTTCCACAATGAGTGCATCGCCTCCATCCCTTTCAACGTCCGATATACAGATGTCCGGTTCTTAAACGCGCCTTTCGGACCGAGGATCCGCTTCAGCCGACCATGGTCGCCTTCCAGGATGTTGTTGAGGTATTTCACCTGCCGGTGTTCCACTGTTGGCGGGCAGATTCCCTCTGACTTCAACTCGGCGATTGCCCTGGCTAGGGAGGGTGCTTTATCGGTGTTGATCACTCTGGGATACCCGGCTGACGCATTGGATCTGAGGGCCTTGGCCAGGAAACGCTTCGCTGCGGCCACGTTCCGCTTCGGAGAGAGGTAAAAGTCCAGAGTCTGACCACCGGCGGTGATCGCCCGATAGAGATAGCACCACCTGCCGCCGACCCGGATATAGGTCTCATCGACCCGCCAGGAACTGGCCTGCCAGTCAGTTACCTGTCGGGACCACCGTGTTTGCTTGTCCAGCTCAGGGGCGTATTTCTGGACCCAGCGGTAGATCGTGGTGTGATCGACCGGCACGCCCCGCTGAAGTCATCATTTCCTCCAGATCGCGGTAGCTCACCCCGTAGCGGCAGTACCACCGCACTGCCCACAGAATGATGTCACGGGGGGGGAAATGACGACCGGAGAAAATACCCATGGCTGTGACTATTTCACGTCGCTCTTCCTACTGCCCCAACTTTGCAACAGCACCCTTCGAAGCCGCTCGCCCTCCCAAGAACAGTTGGTGAGTACTGTCGCGCGCGGGCAAACGTCAGGCCCTGGCCTTTTCTTCCTCGGCCTCAACCTCAGCGTTGAATTCTCGTTTAGAGGACTGCCACTGGTCTTCAGTCATGCCGATACGCCAATAGCCAGAGATTGAAACGTTCTTCTTCGGGACCTCAGATTCAACGAAGAGGAAGCGACGCAGTTCCTTAATCATCTCGGCGACACCGTGGATGAACCAGCTAGTTTTCTTACCCTCTGGAATACCCCCCTCGCGCACCGCGTGGGATAGCTCTGTGCCGTGGGTTGCACCGTCGCGGAGAACCCAATGGATTTCCACGCCTTCTCGGGTTGGTAGCTCAAACTTGCGATCTTCGGCTTCGATTTCGATGTATGCGGTTGCAGTCGTGCCTTCTGGGAGGTGCTTCAGTCCGGCGCTGATAGCTGGTGCTGCGGACTCATCGCCGGCGAGTACAAAGTGTTCATATTCTGCCGCAGGCCCCCACGCGCCACCTGGCCCTAAGAAGCCAAGCTTGTCTCCGACTTCAGCTACCCGTGCCCAAGGCCCAGCCAGGCCGGAATCGCCGTGGGTGACGAAGTCGACATCGAAGTCGCCGGTTTCGGAGTCCAGATTAATCAGAGTGTAGGTGCGGGTAATCGGCAGCTTATTTCGCGGCTGTTCGGCGCGAATTTGCTCAATATCGAAAGGCCAAGAGTAATCAGCGTCTTCTGGCACAAACAGCAACTTGATGTAATGGTCCGTAAACTGCAGCTCCTTGCCCACAAATGCAGGCGAGTTCATGCTCAAACGAACAAGGTCTGGAGAGATCTGGCGACGGCCAGTAACGGTTGCCTCGTGTGCCTTGCGGGGCTTACGCTTCGGTGCTGCTGCTTTAGCTAGGCCAGCCATAGTTGTCACTGTCCTTCAACAAGTCTTGGGCTGTTTTGTACTGGCGGAATCTACACGCCATACGATTAGGTAAGCCTAACACAAGTGTTGCTGGAGGATGTTGGGCGATGTGTTCTCAGGAGAGGGCGCGGGCGTAGTGGTCGGGCGTCAGAAAAACAAAGAACCCTCGCGCCCTATATGTAAAAGGTCGCGAGGGTATTTGTGCCCCAGAGAGTGTCTGGTTCGGTGACATCGTTCCGCATGTCTCATGAGATCGTTCCGGTGCCGAGAACCATCATGTCTCGTCACATCGTTCCGGCGAGAAACGATGTGCCCGGCAACACACCACAGTTGCCCCAAACACGCCGAAACTGATGTCTCGCGACATCGTTCCTCCATGCTGAAACCATGGAGAAACCAGCTCCGAAAATCATCATCGAAACCATGCTCGCCACCGGCATGACCCAAACCGAAGCAGCCCAACACTTCGGAGTGACAACGCGTTGGATCCGAACATTACAAAAGCGCTACACCGAAGGCGGCATCGAGGCACTGACCCCTAAATCAAAACGCCCTCATACAAATCCACGCGCTACCGCCCCGGACGTAGTCGACCGCATCCTCCAATTACGCTACGAACTAACCAACCGCGGCACCGACGCGGGAGCCCACACCATCCGCTGGCACCTCGAGCAAGAAGACACAACCCCACTGCCAGCAACAGCAACGATCCATCGCATCCTCAAAAACAACGGACACATCACACCCCAACCACAAAAACGTCCCCGCAGCTCATGGATACGATTCCAAGCAGACCAACCCAACGAAACATGGCAAATGGACTACAGCGACTGGACCATCGCAGGCCACTAACGCGTCGTCATCCTTACAATCCTCGACGACCACTCACGCTATGTACTTCACTGCCAAGCCTTTAACAGCGCAACCGATACCCACGTCATCGAAGCCTTCACCTACACAGCCACCATCCACGGTTACCCACAATCAACCCTGACCGACAACGGACGAGCATTCACAACCAGCAACGACCGCACCAACCCAGCACGCAATGGCTTCGAACAACTCCTCCTAGACCTAGGAATTGAACAGAAAAACGGCAAACCCTACCACCCGCAAACCCAAGGGAAAGTTGAACGATTCCACTACACACTCAAACTGGCACTACGTAACAGACCCCAAGCTAGAGACATCGACAACCTCAACGAACAACTCGATGACATCATCGACTACTACAACAACAAACGCCCCCACCGAGCACTCAACCGATGTACCCCTGCGGAGGCTTACAACGCTTTACCCAAAGCGCACCCCCGCCCAGGAAACAAGACTCATGACTACCGCCTGCGCACCGACAAAGTCGCCAAAAACGGCAAAACGACACTGCGGTGGGGCGGACAACTCAGACGCCTCTATATCGGACGCCGATGGGCCGGAGAGCCCATCACCATCATGTGCGTAGACAACACAGCAGACATCAAAATCACCGCCACGGGGCAACACATAGCCCACTACACACTGACCTCAGACAAGATCTACTACAACCAAAAAGACAACGAACTAAACCCCACCCCGGGCAACAAAAATAAAGGAAGCCTCGAGACATAACCGGAACGATGTCTCGAGACTTCACATTGTGCCCCAGAGAGGAATCGAACCTCCGACACCGGCTTTAGGAGAGCCGTGCTCTATCCACTGAGCTACTAGGGCAAACATCTTCCGGGGAAGTAGCGGCAAAATTCTATCAACAGCTCCCGGAAAAATTACCTCATAACCTTAACGCATCTGCGAGCTCTAGTGGCAATTGGGTCCTCGGCCTGACATGCAAACATGCAGGAAGCCCCCTATTACCCCCATGCGTTTTTGCGCCCGGCGGTGCCGTTGAAAATCCGGCTAACATGGTTTATAACGAGCGACTTTCTTGCGCTTGCGGTCGCAACAGCGCTACTTATTTTCCGGTCGCTGTTTTGGAGGAGGATGACAATATGATTAAGCCAACTTTCACGGATGTCAACGGTGTCAAGATTAAGTGCTCCATGACCACGGACTCAGACAAGCCGCACCTTCTGGTTTCGCGCATGGAAGATGATGGCTCTTTGACTCCGATTCTGGAGATGAACGTGTACGACTCCAAGTACATGGCCAACGCTTGCGAGATCTACCTGAAGCAGGCCGCTTCGGCTAACCTCCAGGGTTCGATGGCTGGCCTGTCTCCGGATGAGATGGCTGAACAGTTCGGTTACGAGGGAGATCCGACCAATCACTAGTCGAAACGACGCCACCCGCACTCAGGCTGAGAGCCCTGTATACAGCGGGTATGTCGATGTAGACGTCATCGGAATCGGCGCCGGTAGTCCGAGCCACATTACGCTCGAGGCTATCGGTGCTCTTGCTGATGTCGACGTAGTTTTTGCTCTCGACAAGGGCGATGCCAAAGCGGACTTGTTGGCTGCGCGACAGGCGATCGTCGATAAGCATGCGCCGCATGTCGAACTCGTTGCCGTTCCCGACCCGCCACGTGACCGCACGCCCGATAACTACGGCGCAGTCGTCCGTGACTGGCATCAGCGCCGTGCAGAGTTGCTTGCCGACGCCTTCGTCGCTCACCTCGGACGAGAGGGCAAGCGCCGCGGTGCGTTCTTGGTCTGGGGGGACCCCTCCTTGTACGACTCAACGTTGCGGATTTTGCAGCGCGTCCGCGACCTTGGAGTGGACGTGCGTTCGCGAGTTATCCCCAGTGTGACAGCGATTTCCGCGCTGACCGCAGCGCATGGAGAGTGCCTGAACCAGATTGGTAAGCCGGTGTTGATTACCACTGGTCGGCGCCTGGGGGAGCGCGCGCCTGGTACGGATGCGGTGGTAATGCTCGATGGTGGGGCAGCCTGGCTCGAGCACGCGGACCCGGAGGAAGAGATTCTCTGGGGTGCATTCCTGGGAACGGAGCTGGAAACGCTCCGCCGTGGTCGTGTTGGCGATGTCGGCGAAGAGATTGCGGAGCTGAAAAAGGAGCTACGTGCGGAGCACGGTTGGATTATGGATATCTACCTGCTGCGCTCCGGCGCCTAGGACTGAGCAGTCGCAGCCGCGCTAGTTCGGCTAGCTGACTTTCTTACCCAAGAAGCCCTCTGCCCATCGGTGGAGGGCTTTTTCGGCGGCTTCGACGCCGTCGGCGACGGTTACCTTGGTGAGGACCTGATCGTCGTTAGGCAACACGCGCGCGGGATCGCCGGCGGGGCGGACGGTGATGCTGACATGGTCGGCATCGATGACCTCGACCGTCGCTAATGCGAGCATCTCGACGTTCGTCTGCTCAGCAACCGCAAAGCGGTAGGCGGTGTCGTTTTCCCACTCGGTGGTGGAGTTCCGAAGGAACTCGGCGACGGAGTCAGGGACCAATTCTGTGAGTAATTGGGTTGCGACCGGGGCGTCATCGACGCGGGAATCGTGGCGCAGCGGACGGCAGTAGAAGCGGCCGGCATTTACTTCCATGGGTTCCATACCGTCCACTCTAGACGTCCTGAACAGTGTTTAAGGGCGCCGGGGGAGGGGCTGAAAAGAATCAAGCGGGGCTGGCTGCGAATCCCATCGCAACCAGCCCCGCTTAGAGCTTTAGAACTACTTCAGTTCCATCAGGACATCGCCCTTGCCGACACCTGAGCCAGCCTCGGTAGCCAGACCCGTGACAACGCCGTCCTTGTGAGCCTTGACTGGGTTTTCCATCTTCATGGCCTCAAGGACAACCACGGTGTCACCCTCGGAGACTTCCTGGCCCTCTTCGACGTTGACCTTGATGACGGTGCCCTGCATCGGAGCAACCACAGCGTCACCGGAAGCGGCCTTCTTGGAACCGCCAGCGCGCTTCTTCTTGCTCTTCTTCTTGGCACCAGCGTTGCCGCCGCCCAGAGCCAGGTCGCCCGGCAGGGCTACCTCGACGCGGCGACCGTCGATCTCGACGACAACCTTCTGAGCCGGAACGGTGTCGGTGTCAGCGTCGGAGTCACCGTCGTACGGAGCAATCGGGTTGTCCCATTCCTCTTCAATCCACTTGGTGTAGACGTCAAACTTCTCGCCATCGCCGACAAACGCCGGGTTCTCCACAATGTGGCGGTGGAACGGAATGACCGTTGCCAGGCCCTCAACCTGGTACTCGGACAGAGCACGAGCGGAGCGGCGTAGGGCCTCTTCGCGGGTCTCGCCCCAAACAATCAGCTTGGCCAGCATGGAGTCGAACTGGCCGCCGATGACGTCGCCCTCCTTGATGCCGGTGTCCATGCGGACACCCGGGCCGGACGGTTCGACGTACTTGGTGATGGTGCCCGGAGCCGGCATGAAGTTGCTGCCGGCGTCCTCGCCGTTGATGCGGAACTCGAAAGCGTGACCGCGCATCTCCGGGTCTTCCTTGATGGACAGTTCCTTGCCTTCAGCAATGCGGAACTGCTCGCGGACCAGATCGAGGCCGGTAATTTCCTCGGTGACCGGGTGCTCCACCTGTAGACGAGTGTTGACCTCGAGGAAGTTAATCAGACCGTCAGCGCCAACCAGGTACTCAACGGTGCCCGCACCGTAGTAGCCAGCCTCGCGGCAGATGTCCTTAGCGGACTGGCGCAGGCGCTCATCCTGCTCTGGGGTCAGGAACGGAGCGGGTGCTTCCTCGACGAGCTTCTGGAAACGACGCTGTAGCGAGCAGTCACGGGTGGAGGCGACAACGACGTTGCCGTGCTTATCAGCGAGAACCTGGCACTCGACGTGGCGTGCCTTTTCCAGGTAGCGCTCTACGAAGCACTCACCGCGACCGAAGGCCGCAACGGCCTCACGGGTAGCGGACTCGTAGAGGTCGGCGACCTCTTCCATCTTGTGTGCGACCTTCATGCCGCGGCCACCGCCACCGAAAGCGGCCTTAATGGCGATTGGCAGACCGTGCTCCTTAGCGAACGCGACGACCTCGTCTGCATCCTTAACTGGCTCCTTGGTGCCTGGAGCCATTGGAGCGTCAGCCTTCAGCGCGATGTGACGAGCGGTGACCTTGTCGCCCAGGGCGCGGATGGACTCTGGTGACGGGCCAATCCAGATCAGGCCAGCGTTCTCAACAGCCTCAGCGAAGTCGCCGTTCTCCGACAGGAAGCCGTATCCCGGGTGGATGGCATTAGCGCCGGACTTCTTTGCGGCGTCCAGAATCTTGTCGAAAACTAGGTAGGACTCAGCGGAAGTGGTGCCACCGAGAGCAAAAGCTTCATCCGCCATGGTCACGAAAGGAGCGTCCGCATCCGGCTCAGCGTAAACGGCGACGGAAGGAATGCCGGCGTCCTTCGCAGCGCGAATAACGCGAACGGCAATCTCGCCACGGTTGGCGACGAGAACCTTCGTGATTTTTTCAGTGGTCTGCTCGGACACGAAATCCTCCATTTTTCGTGGGCACCCCGAGAATTGGCCCTCGGGGCAAGGTTGCGACAGTCATTTGTAGGAATCACAAGCAGCACTGCAGTTAACTGAGTGGTGAACCGCAATGCGGTTCACCACGCGGTAGCTAACAGCGTGTGACCCAATGTCTCCATTGTGTCACAGGTGCGGTAAGCAACCTCTTTTTGCTCGCTACATAAGGGGGTAGGGATTGTGGTCTTGAGCAGCGTTCAAGTGGTCATGGGGGCAGCTGAAGTGGCTATTTTCCGCCCAAAAACCTAGGTTTGTGGTTAAAATTATCACCCAAGAGTGCAAGAGCCGCCCCCTTGATTGGGGGCGGCAGGGGGAAACTAAATCTCCGGTGTAGCGTCAGCCGCTGACGCTGGAAAAACGGTGGGGGAAGCGCCCACCGGTTGCGTCGATCGCCTACAGGCTTCCCGGCTCCGAACCGTGGGCAATGGGCATGCCAATCATATTGCCCCACTCAACCCACGAGCCGTCGTAGTTGCGAACATTCTCGTGGCCGAGCAGGTGGTGCAGTACAAACCAGGTGTGCGCGGAGCGCTCGCCGATGCGGCAGTAGACAATCGCCTCATCTTCAAATTGGACGTGCGCGTAAATCTGCTCGAGCTCTTCGCGATCGCGGAAACGCGAGTTCGGGTGAACGGACTGATTCCATGGAATGTTTACCGCGGTTGGAATGTGGCCACCACGCAGGACGCCTTCCTGTGGGTAATCGACCATGTGGGTTCGTGCACCGGCATACTCCTCCGGAGTGCGCACGTCGATAATCGGAGCCTTTCCAATGAGCTCACGTGTATCGCTGAAGTAGGCGCGCAGTGTCTTGTCGTCGCGCTCGACGACAGGGTAGTCAGTGCGTGGGTAATTGGGGACCTCGAAGCTCGTGTCTCGTTCTTCAGTCATCCAGGCATCGCGGCCACCGTTAAGCAGGCGCACGTCGGGATGCCCAAAAAGCTCGAAGACCCAGAGTGTGTAGGCGGCCCACCAGTTGGACTTGTCGCCGTAGATTACGACGGTGTCATCGCGCGAGATGCCCTTCTCGCGCATGAGCTCGGCAAAGCCTTCGGCGTCGATATAGTCGCGGCGCACGGAATCGTTAAGGTCGTGATGCCAGTCGATGCGAACCGCGCCCGGAATATGTCCAATGTCGTAGAGCAGTGAGTCCTCATCGGATTCAACAACGCGCAGACCGGGAGAGCCCAGTCGGGCAGCAAGCCAGGAGCTAGAGACGAGGCGCTCAGGGTGGGCGTACTGCTGGAACTGGGGGTGCGGGTCGTGCGGAACAGCCATCGGATACTCCCTTGGCGCAAGTTGGGTGGGTGGGACTTTCTGACGTTTATCGTCAATTGCATATCTAGTTTACGGGTCGCGTGGCGAACGGCGGAATAGTCCCCGGTGTGAGCGCTTTCCGACGGTCACAATTGCGTCCGCGGCCACCCCTGGGATACGCCTCACAGTTGGGGGTAAAAGGAGTGTTTTCAGCGCGCTTGGAGTCCAGGTAGTGCCCTAAAATTTAGCTGAGAGTTAGCGCAAAAACTGTGTTGATTCGTATCACCGGAAAATGGGCTGAAATAGGCTATCTGCCTGGGTATTCGCTGCGTTACGGAGACAATTGAGTGCCGGAAGTCCATGTATTTTCTTAAAAGGAGTGCCTGTGCACAAGAACATTGTTGTATTCGAGATCGAGGGCGGCTCGGACAAGTACTTCGACGGACACCGCAAGGACACCATGCCAATCGTCAACGCTATCCGCGAAGCCGGTTGGTCCGCTGAGGTCGTCTACTACCGACCGGAGTGGAAGGACGACCTGTACGACTATGTCTCTCAGAACTTCGACGGCTACATCTCCCGCGTAAACCCGGGCAACATCCCGGGTGGCGAGAGGGGCTACTTCGAGCTTCTGACCAGTCTCTCGGTCGCTGGTTTGGTTGGTATGTCCACCCCGGGCGAGATGATGGCCTACGGCGCAAAGGACGCACTGGTCAAGCTCAAGGACACTGACCTGGTTCCGTCTGACACCGCTGCTTACTACGACGTCGAGGCATTCCACAGCACTTTCCCGACCTCCCTGTCCTACGGCGAGCGCGTCCTTAAGCAGAACCGTGGCTCCACCGGATCCGGCATCTGGCGCGTGCGCATCGCTGACGAAGAGGTTGCTAAGAACGTTGAGCCGGGCACCCCGCTGCCGCTAAACACCAAGCTGAAGTGCACCGAGGCCGTGGACAATCACACCGAGACTCGCGAGCTCGGCGAGTTCATGGATTTCTGCGACCAGTACATCATCGGCGATAACGGCATGCTCGTGGACATGCGCTTCATGCCGCGCATCACCGAAGGCGAAATTCGCATTCTGCTGGTCGGTCCGCACCCGGTCTTCGTGGTTCACAAGAAGCCGGCCGAGGGCGGCGACGCTTTCTCCGCAACCTTGTTCTCTGGCGCGAAGTACACCTACAACAAGCCGGAAGAGTGGCAGGACCTCATCGACATGTTTGCTGAGGCTCGCCCGGTCATTGCCGAGAACCTCGGTGGCGACAATATCCCGCTGATCTGGACCGCTGATTTCATGCTGGCAGACGGCGAGAACGGCGAGGACACCTACGTTCTCGGCGAGATCAACTGCTCCTGTGTTGGCTTCACCTCCGAGCTGGATATGGGTATCCAGGAGCTTGTTGCTCAGGAGGCCATCAAGCGCGTTGAGGCTGCTAACAAGTAGTCTCAACAGCTAGGAAAACCGCACCAATTTGGTGCGGTTTTTGCTTTACGACGTCCTTGCGATGCCTACCGATTCCAGAACTGGGAGACCGAATAGCCGTAGCGATACAGAGCTCGGCGCACGACAGGTAGCGACAGTCCGATCACACTGGATGAGTCGCCATTGATGCCATCGACAAACCAGCCGCCTAGAGCCTCCAAGGTAAACGCGCCAGCGCACTTCAGTGGCTCGCCCGTCGCAGCGTAGGCACGGATGTCCTCTTCTGGGACTTCAGCGAAATCGAGGGAAGTAATCGCCACCTCAAGGTGCTCGCCCTTTGGTGTCACGACACAGTGACCAGTAATCAGCTCAGCCGTCCGGCCGCTCTGTTGGTGCCAGCGCTCAATGGTCTTTTCTTCCGTGTGGGGCTTGCCCTGCAACTGCCCGTCGAGAAGCAGCATTGAATCCCCGCCAATGACAATGTCATTGGGGTAGGCCGGAGAGGCAGCGTGTGCCTTGGCCTGCGCGAGTTCCTCGACGATGCGTACCGGCGATGCGTCCGGAAGGGCTGTGATTACGGCATCCTCGTCGACGTTGGGCGCTACTGTGATGGGCTCGATGCCTGCAGAGCGCAGAATGTGCAGTCGCGAAGGGGAAGTGGAAGCCAAGACGATTCGGGGGCTGCTCATAGTTAGTGATTTTAGTGAGGGCGGAATCGTAAAGCCTAATTTTTGTGGCAAACATGCGTGGGGTTGGCCCGATTGTAAGAACAGGCAGATTTTTTAGATGGCGGCTGCCTTCTAGTGATGTAAAGTAAAGTGGACATCAAGTTAAAGAAAGTACACAGATGAGTGGGGAAGAACGTTCGAACCAGGTCAGGAGATACCGACGCTGGTTGGAGCTGAGCCAAGCGGATTTAGCCGCGAAGGTGGAGGTCTCGCGGCAAACCATTGCAAATATCGAGCGGGGAAATTACTCGCCTTCGGTGTATTTGGCGTTGCGTATCTGCAAGGTCCTGGGAAAAACAGTCGAAGAAATTTTTGGTGAGGAAGGATACTGACAATGTCCTATGCGGATGTCGTAATTGAACGCAACAGCGCCACGGTGGACGATGAGTATCAGCAGATGTTGCTGCATAAGTCCTACACGTACGGGTTCACAATGATGATGTGGGCTAATTACGTGCTTGCAACGGTACTGATTTGGCTCATTCCAGAGCCAAAGATGGTGGGCGTGACAGTGGCAATCATCTTGATGCCGCTGGTTGGACTCCTGTTTTCGCAGCGGTGGTTGCGACGTCAAGTGCCAATGCCGAAGATTAATGGTCTTACAAAAGGCGAGATTGCAGCACTCGTAGCCGTCATTGGGCTGTGGCTGATTGGTTTTATCAGAGTGCAAATGCTCTCTGAGGCAAGCGCTGGTGGGGCACTATCGGAATCGTGGGGATTCATTGCCGGCGCTGTGGTGGGTGCTGCCATCGGTCTGGCGTTTGTGTATTTCCTGTTCAAGGTGGTGTGGCCGGTAGCTCGCAACCGTGATCAGCGTCGGCTGGACCGGGAGCTCGATGACGAGTTTGATGGCGAGTCGCTGGGTGAACAGCGCTAGTAATAAGCAGTGGTCAAGGCTAAGGCAGTAACAAAAACCAAAGCGCCACCATCGGAAAACCCGATGGTGGCGCTTTGTGCTAGCGAATCGACGCAGCTAGCGTGCGGTAACGACTACGCGGTAAGCGGTAGCTGTACTAGTAGAAATGGACGTTGCGGAACGTGCCCGGTACGTGCTGGTGCGGCTGGTGGAAACCCTCTTCCAGCCGACCCCAGTTGTTGCGCGGGCCGCGGTCCTCTGGGGCACCGCCGGCTGCTGCCATACCTGCGAACAAAAGCGCGAGCGTGGCGGTTTCAGCGTCTGACGGGTTGCCCTTGAGGACGGACATGAACGGTGCAGCCGGGGCTGTAGCGGCGTCCTTGTCTTCGGTTGCTGGGGTGTTTTTGGAATCGGTCACAGCGGAATGTTCCCATGCTTCTTGGCGGGTACGTTAACAACCTTGCGATCCAGCAGACGCAGACCCTCGATGATCTGACCGCGGGTCTCGCTCGGCGGGATAACGGCGTCGATGAAGCCGCGCTCAGCAGCCATGTACGGGTTGACCAGGGTGGCCTCGTACTCTGCCTCGTACTCCTTCTGCAGTGCGACGACGTCCTTGCCCTCGGCTGCAGCAGCCTTGAGCTCCTTGCGGTAGATGAAGCCGACAGCGCCGGAAGCACCCATGACCGCAATCTGAGCGGTCGGCCATGCCAGGTTGATGTCAGCGCCCATGTCCTTGGAGCCCATCACACAGTAAGCTCCGCCGTAGGCCTTACGGGTGATGACGGTAATCTTCGGGACGGTGGCCTCAGCATATGCGTACAGCAGCTTGGCGCCACGGCGGATGATGCCGTCGAACTCTTGGTTGGTGCCCGGCAGGAAGCCTGGAACGTCAACCAGCATGATGATCGGAATGTTGAAGGCGTCACAGGTGCGGACGAAGCGAGCCGCCTTCTCGGATGCCTTGATGTCGAGGCAGCCAGCGAACTGAATCGGCTGGTTGGCGACGAAACCGACCGAGCGACCTTCCACGCGACCGAAGCCGATGACCACGTTCTGTGCGTAGTCCTCCTGAATTTCCAGGAAGTCCTCGTCGTCGACCAGACGGGTGATGACGTCCTTGATGTCGTACGGCTGGTTTGGGGAGTCCGGAATCAGCGTGTCGAGCTCGAGGTCAGTCTCAGTGATGTTGTCAGCGATGGAGCCCTCGAACGGCTCAGCCTCCATGCGAGGAGCCTCAGCGCGGTTGTTGGACGGCAGGTAGCTGACCAATTCCTGAACGAAAGTCAGAGCGTCTTCGTCATCAGCGGCGGTGTAGTGCGAAGTACCGGAGGTGCTCATGTGAGTACCAGCGCCACCCAGCTCTTCCTGTGTGACCTCTTCGCCAGTGACGGTCTTAATAACGTCCGGGCCGGTGATGAACATCTTGGAAGTGCCATCGACCATGACAATGAAGTCGGTCAGAGCCGGGGAGTAGACGTGGCCACCAGCGCAGGCGCCCATGATCAGGGAAATCTGTGGGATAACACCAGAAGCCTGGGTGTTTCGGAAGAAGATCTGGGAGTAGAGGCCGAGGGAAACAACGCCCTCTTGGATGCGGGCACCAGCACCCTCGTTGATGCCGATAATTGGGACACCGGTCTTGATGGCCAAATCCATGATCTTGACAATCTTTTCACCGTAGACTTCACCGAGCGCGCCACCGAAGATGGCGCCGTCCTGCGAGAAGACACAGACCTGGCGGCCATCGATGGTGCCGTAGCCTGTCACAACACCGTCAGTGACAGGGCGCTTGGCATCGAGGCCGAAGTTCTTGGAGCGGTGACGTGCGAGAGCGTCAACCTCCACGAACGAGCCCTCGTCCAAGAGGAACTCGATGCGCTCACGAGCGGTCATCTTGCCCTTGTCGTGGACGCGGTCAATGCTGGCCTGGCCCATTGGAGCCTGGGTCTCTGCGAGACGGGCTCGCAGATCGGCCAGCTTTCCAGCAGTAGTGGTCAAATCCGGGGTTTCACCGGTTGATGTATTTGCGGCAGTCGTCATACCAACTAGTTTACGTTTCGAAAACGGGGGGAGGTAGTTGGGGGGCAATCGCTGTTAACAAAAGTAGGGGTAATGACTAGCTCGTTGTACAGCAAAAAGCCTGCTCTTACAGTGGAATATTGCCGTGCTTGCGCGCAGGCCACGGTACTTTCTTTGAAGTTAGAAGGCGCAGATTTTTTATCACCCGAGTTCGTGTCTCGGAGGGGAGGATGACTTCATCAATTAACCCCCGTTCGGCGGCGCGATAAGGCGTGAGCATGTGTTGCTCGTATCCCATTTCCAGTTCAGCAATGAGTTCTTTCACACTCTCGGGAGTGCCAAATCTATCGGCCGCTGGGTCTGCTGCGAGAGCTGCTTCGGTGGCGGTTCGAATCTCGGCACGATGGAGGAAGCGTACTGCGCCTGAGGCGCCCATCACGGCGATCTGTGCCGTCGGCCAAGCCAGATTTACATCCGCGCCGAGCCCCTTTGATCCCATCACGCAATACGCGCCGCCATAGGCTTTGCGCATGGTGACGGTGATTTTAGGAACGGTTGCTTCTGCATACGCATAGAGCAATTTAGCGCCACGGCGCAGAATTCCCTGGTGTTCTTGATTTGAACCGGGGAGAAAGCCGGGTACGTCTACGAGAAAGACGAGTGGAATGTTGAAACAATCGCAGGTTCGGACGAATCGCGCGGCCTTCTCCGCTGCATCGATATCTAGGCAGCCCGCGAATTCCATGGGCTGATTAGCGACAAACCCAACAGATTGACCGTTGAGACGGCCAAGGCCAATCACGACATTGGCTGCCCGGTTTTCCTGGATTTCCAGGAACTCCGCATCGTCGCAAAGCGCGTAGATGACTTCATGCACGTCGTACGGCGTGGATGGGCTGTCGGGAATGAGACTGTCGAGGGTGCGATCGAGGTCGGTGATTTCGTCACTGGCATCGGAATCCCAGCTGGGCGCGGGGGAGGTTGTGTTGTTGGGGAGGTAGTCCAGCAAATCGCAGACCCAGTCGAGTCCATCCTGCTCGCTAGTGGCGGTGTAGTGGGAGTTTCCGGCGATCTCCATATGGGTGTCGGCGCCGCCGAGCTCGTGTTGGCTGATTTTTTCGCCAGTGACTGTTTCGATTACGTCAGGGCCGGTGACGAACATACGGGAGTTTTCCTCCACCATGACAACGAAGTCCGTCAGTGCTGGGGAGTAGGCATTTCCGCCCGCACAGGCACCAAAAATGACTGAAATCTGCGGAATGACGCCGCTGGCGCGAACGTTGTGGTGGAACGTCTGGGCAATAAAGTCCAGTGAGACTGCGCCATCTTGGATACGGGCGCCGGCGCCTTCGTACATGCCAATAAGGGGGCGGCCGGTAGTGATGGCAAGTTCCTGAATCTTGACCATCTTTTCGCCGTAGACCTCTCCGAGTGCACCACCGAAGATTGTGCCGTCCTGAGAGAAGATGCAGACCTCACGGCCGTCTATGGTTCCCCAGCCGGTGATGATTCCGTCGGTCACGGGGCGTTTGGCTTCCATCCCAAATGTGGTAGTGCGGTGGCGGGCTAGCGCATCAAATTCGACAAAAGATCCTTCGTCCAGCAGGTAGTCAATGCGCTCGCGGGCATTCATTCGCTCAGTCAGTTTGAGCTTGTCGTAGCCTCGCGACCCCATCGGAGTCAGTGCAGCAGTGCGTCGGCGTAAAAGGTCTTCATTGAGAAAAGCGGTGGTGTGTTGCTCCGCCGCTAAACGTGAGGAAATAGTCATGTTATGGAATGTAGTGTTTGGGAAGGAAAATAGTAAAGCAGGCGAGCTGTGATGATTCTCACGCTGTCGAGCTCTTGAGAAAGGTCACGACTCAGTGAATCCGGCCATGGCGCTAGACTGCTGTGCATGACCAACCCCAGGATTGTTGCTTCCCGCAAGCCTCTTGACGCCACGCGTGTGCGCGCAGCCGCGCCGGGCTGGAATTCCATTGAGGTTGTCGAAACCACTGGTTCGACCAACGCTGATCTTCGGAAACAGGCGGCACTGGGGCAGGTGGCAGATCTCAGTGCGCTTATCGCCTCGGAGCAGACCGCAGGTCGCGGTCGACTGAGTCGTAGTTGGACGGCCCCGAAGGGTGCGTCCATTGCACTCAGCGCGCTGCTGCGCCCGGAAGGGCTCGCACCCGAGCAACTGGGTCTGTTGCCGTTAGTCGCGGGCCTCGCAGTTGTCGATGCTGTTGTGGAAGTTGCGGGTCTTGCGCCTGAACGCGTTTCCCTGAAGTGGCCGAACGATGTCCTGGTTGACGGTCGTAAGCTCTGCGGAATTCTGGTGGAGGCCGCGTCGCTGACACCGCCAATTCTCATTCCGGGAATCGGCATCAATGTTTCCCTGCAGGAAGATGAGCTGCCGGTGCCACACGCCATTTCGCTATACCTGGCGGGAGCGGAAAACCTCGACCGCGACGACATCTCCGCTGGTGTGCTGCGTGCGCTGGGACGTCGTCAAGCGCAGTGGCGAAAGGGCGATGCGGAGCTGCTGCGGGACTACGAGGCGGTGTGCGCGACCATCGGTTCGAACGTGCGCGTGGAGTTGCCGGGGGATCGCGTGCTGGTGGGCAAGGCGGTTGGCGTGCGTGCCGACGGCGAATTGATCGTCACCGATGAAGCTGGCACAAGTCACTTTGTTGCGGCCGGTGACGTGTTCCATGTTCGTGCCACTGACGGCGGCTATGCGTCCCCGCAGGCTGATTCGGAGCGGGGGTAGTGCTGTATGACCTTTCCCGATGATGAGTTGGACACGCGCGAGGCAATTCTGCTGGACACCAATCCAACTTTTGGTCGGCTGGTGTGGCCGCTCTTGGAACTCATGGTTATCACGGGCGTCTGCTGGTTGCTGATTGGTTTTATCGACGGCCCTGCGATTGCTCCGGGAGATTTGCAAGGTGTGCGTCAGCTGCTGCTCTTCGCGTGGCTGGGGCTTATTCTCTGGCGCGTCGTTCGTCCGGTACTAAGTTGGCTGGGGGAGCGGTTTGTACTGACTGATAGGCGAATTATTCTGCGCCGTGGCATTCTGCGCCCGCAGGTGGTCTCGATTGATCTGCGTTCGGTACGTGCGGTCAATCGCAAGGGCGGCGTGCTGTATCTGCACACCCGCAGTTTCGGCCCGCCGCTGGCTGTAGAAGATATTCCCAGCTCCCGCAAGGTGGCTAAGTTGGTCTCCCGGTTGACTTAGAATTTTGGGTCATAACCTACAATCAGGGGTGTGATTGCTTCGGATACCCCTGAAAACCCCACTAATTCCACTTCTGATTCCGCTGCAGCGCTAACCGCTGCGCAGCATCCCGCGCATGCTGATGGCGTGCCGGTTGTAGCGGTGATTGGTGACGGTCAGCTGGCTCGTATGATGCAGACTGAGGCCATTGAGCTGGGACAGTCCATCCGTTTGCTCGCCGGTTCGCCGGATGCTTCCGCGGCGCAGGTGTGTGCGGACGTTATCATCGGCGACTACCACGTCTGGGAAGATGTTGAACGCGCTGTCGCCGGTGCGCAGGCCGTGACTTTCGACCATGAGCACGTTCCCACCGAATTCCTCAACAAGCTGACCGAGATGGGCTACTCCGTTCAGCCGCAGCCGTCGGCGCTGCTGTACGCGCAGGACAAGCTACTGATGCGCCAGCGCCTGGAGGAACTGGGCGCTCCGGTACCTGCCTACGCTGCAATTGAGTCCGCCGAGGATGCCGAAGCATTCTTCGACCGCGTTGACGGTGCCGTCTGCCTGAAGGCCCGACGTGGCGGTTACGACGGTCACGGCGTGTGGTTCCCGAAGGACCGCGAGGATCTGCGCGCGCTTGTCGACGAACTGTTGGGCAAGGACGTGCCGCTGATGGCCGAGCGGAAGGTCGCGCTGGTTCGTGAGTTGTCAGCCATGTGTGCGCGCACACCGTCGGGTGAGGTCAATGCCTGGCCGGTCCTCGAGTCTGTGCAGCGTGACGGCATCTGTGTTGAGGCAATCTGCCCGGCACCAGGGCTTTCCGACGAGCTTGCGAGCGCGGCCGAAAAGCTCAGTGTGGCTATCGCTTCCGAGCTGGGAGTAACCGGCGCGCTGGCAGTTGAGCTGTTCGAAACCGTCGATGCTGACGGCAATCCGGAGATTTACGTCAACGAGTTGGCTATGCGCCCACACAACACTGGGCACTGGTCGCAGGACGGCTGCGAGACCAGCCAGTTTGAGCAGCACCTGCGTGCAGTCGCTGACATGCCGCTGGGCTCCACGCGACCGACTGCGCCGGTGACGGTAATGGTCAATACGCTCGGTGGCGATGAGGCCTCGGACGTGCCGATCTCGCAGCGCTTTGCTGAGGTATGGCGCCGCTTCCCATCGGTGAAGATTCACTGGTACGGCAAGGATTGGCGCCCAGGACGTAAGCTGGGTCACGTCAACCTGTGTGGTTACGACGCGAGCCCGGAAGGCATCGCGGAGACCCGTCGAATTGCCAACTTGGCTGCCGACTACATCGTTGATGGTGCGTGGGCAGACGGCTACACGGCATAAAACCAGCGCTGTTAAAAACTAGATTGCTATCTCAAGGAGACAACATTGGCTGAAGCAAACCAGGTGGCAAGCCCGAAGCTGGCCAACGCAACCGGTCCGTTGGTTGGCCTGATTATGGGGTCGGACTCGGATTGGCCGACCATGGAGCCGGCAGCTGAAGTGCTGGCTGAGTTCGGAATTCCGTTTGAGGTAGGCGTGGTCTCTGCGCACCGTACCCCGGAACGCATGATTGACTACGCAAAGTCGGCGGCTGACAAGGGACTGCGCTGCATTATCGCTGGTGCCGGTGGTGCTGCGCACCTGCCGGGCATGGTGGCGTCTGCCACTCCGCTGCCGGTTATCGGCGTGCCACGCGCGTTGGAGAACCTGGAGGGTGTCGATTCCCTGCTGTCAATCGTTCAGATGCCGGGCGGCGTTCCGGTGGCAACCGTCGGTGTGGGCGGCGCTAAGAACGCTGGCCTGCTGGCTGCGCGTATTCTCTCGGCCGGTTACCCGGAGCTCATTGTGGCGATGGAGAACTACCAGGCCAACATGCGCGATGAAGTTCTGGCGAAGGACGAGCGCCTGCGCAAGAAGCTGATGGGCGAGTAGGGCGCGCAACCAGCCCCGAACTACCCGCGCATGTGAACTGCGGGGTAGTGGAACGTGTCCGGGTCGGCAGTCTCCCAGGCTTCGGCCCAGTTGTGGAAGCGAGTTCCGCTCAGCAGCTCGCCTGGCTGCAGCCAGTTGTAGAGCTCCGCGTAGGTCTCACCGACCTGCTCATTGGTGCGCCGCAGCAGGTGGGACGGCCCCAGCTCAGAGAAGCTATTCAGGCCCATCGATGCCAATAGGCTAGCTGCTTCCGCGACCGTGGCATTGTGATAGTTGGCCACACGCTGACCCTTGTCATCGACATCGAGGGCCTTCCACAGACTCGGGTCCTGGGTAGCCACACCCACCGGGCAGGTGTTGGTGTGGCACAGCTGAGACTGAATACAGCCGGTGGCCATCATCATGCCGCGAGCCGAGTTCACAAAGTCAGCGCCGATGCACATGCGCTTCACAATGTCGAAGCCAGTAATGACCTTCCCGGACGCACCGAGCTTAATGCGATCTCGCAGACCGGCACCTACGAGCGCGTTATGGACGAGAATCAGGCCGTCGGTAAGCGGCAGGCCAACGCGGTCGGAGTATTCCAGCGGTGCAGCGCCGGTGCCGCCTTCAGCGCCGTCGACGATGATGAAGTCCGGGGTGATGTTCTCTTCCAGCATGGCCTTGCACACGGCGAGGAACTCAAGCTGGGAGCCAACACACAGCTTGAAACCGACCGGCTTGCCACCGTTGAGCTCGCGCATGGTGCCCATAAACCGAACAAGTTCACGCGGGGTGGAGTAGACGCGGTGGTACGGCGGGCTCATCACACCCTTGCCAACTGGTACGTGGCGAGTAGCCGCGATTTCCTCATTGACCTTGTGACCTGGCAGCATGCCGCCGAGTCCCGGCTTTGCGCCCTGGCTAACCTTCAGATAGGTTGCCTTGACCTGCGGAATCTTAGCCTTTTCACGGAAGAGCTCCGGATCGAAGTCGCCATCCTCGGTACGCGCACCGAAGTAACCGGAACCCAGCTGCCAATAGAGGTCGGCACCATACTTCAAATGGTAAGGGCTGATAGCGCCCTCGCCGGTGTCCTGTACGAAGTTGCCCAGCTTCGCGCCCTTATTCATTGCCATGACAGCGTTAGGGGACAGAGAGCCGAAACTCATGGCTGAGATGTTGAAGATAGACGCTGAGTACGGCTGGGCGCAGTCCGGACCGCCAATATCTACGCGCGGATCCTCGATGACGTGCTGGCTCGGCGCCATCGAGTGGCGGACGTATTCGTAGCCGGGCGCATTAATCTTTCGCTCAGTACCGAATGACTTCTTCGAGGACAGCCCCTTCGCGCGCTCGTAGACCACGGTACGAGTATCGCGGTCGAACGGAGCGCCGTCGAAGTTGCGCTCGATGAAGTACTGCTGCATCTCAGGGCGAATGGTCTCACCCATGTAGCGCAGATGGCCGATGACCGGGAAGTTCCGCAAGATGGAGTGCTTCTTTTGAAGCATGTCATAGATAGCCACAACATCCAGGAAGAGGATGAAGGCCATCAGAATCCACCACCACGGGCTCAAATCCCATACAGCCAGTGCACCCAAGACGTTGATGAGGGCGAGAATCGCAAGAATATATGGTCGGGTAATCACGGTTTCCAGGTTATCGCGACTACTTAGAGCGCTTCTCGACGGGACAGCTGCGACTAAATCACACGGGCTTTTTCGGCCGTAGAAATAGCAGTGACACGCTCGCTATCGCCACCGCGCACGACGACGGCAGCACCTCCACGAACCCAAGCCGACAGCACATTACGTGCCCATTTATCTGCGGTGACCTGTGAAGAATCAGGCACCAGCCAGCCGTCGGAAACAACGCGGGAACCGGTCGTGAGCTGCATCTCGTCCGCATAATCGCCAGCAGATGAAAGCAGTTCTGCAGCCGACTTCTCCCCAATAACGGGGGTTTGGTCGGAGTCCGGGCCTGCGCCTAGATATGCGTCTGGGTGGAAACGAACTTCCGGACCAAAGTCAATGACTCCCGGTGGAATATCATCACCGCATTCCACGACACCGCGGCCAAAGGGATCGTCGGTAAGCACTGCGATATAGGCGTCCGGAAACTTCTCCTCCCACGTGCTGACATTGGCGACCGTGGTGAAAACGACCAGAGGCTCCTCGTCGCTAACTGTGACACCAGCGCGTTCGCAGCCGAGGATGATGCAGGCGGACTGCCAGATCAACGGCAAGTCAATCCATGCTTGGTCTCCGGCGACGAGGTCGAACTCATCGTGCAGCATGTTGGCGATCTTGCTGGCCCAGTTGTCCAGGGTTTGGGCCGATAAATCGGTACGACCGCCGGTAGTTTCGTCATAACAGGTCAAACGAGGCACGGACGGGTCGGCCTCGAGAAGTGTCTTCAGAATCTCCACGCCTCCAAGGGTAACGAGATTCTCTCCAGGCCGTCGGGAAGAGTCCCCTAACTCAACAGCAGGGTGAACAACAGGACCGTCGGCAAGCAGGCGATTGTTGTAATCACGCCGCAGTCGCGCGCCTGCTCAAGGTTCCGGCCGAAGCGGGAGGCGAAGGTGTAGACGTTTTGGGCTGTCGGCAGGCCGGCGATAATCACAGCTGCCAGCAGCGCATGCCCGCTGAGACCGAAGACGAAATGGCCGAACAGTAGAGCGAGCGCGGGGTGGAGGAAAAGCTTCAGCGTAGACGCCACCACGACAGCGCGACGAGGGGAGCGGCCGGCTTCCATAAAAGGCATGCCATGCAGGCTGATACCGAAGGCCAGAAGTGCCATTGGCACCGCGGCCTGCCCCAATAGCCCCACTGGATGCGCTACGAACTGAGGTACGTCGATAGCAAACGCATTAATCGCAAGCCCCGCCACCGCCGCCAGAAAAATAGGGTTCTTCAGCGGTGCCATGATGACATTGCGCGGTCGGAAATGACCGCGGTTAGTGAGGATTTCCAGCACGGTCATGGAAGCGGGCGCATAGAAGGCAATCTGAAAGATAAGGGCAGGGACGACGGCGGTAGCGTCGTGAAGCACTGCGACAGCGATCGGCACGCCGAGATTAGCGACGTTGTTGTAACTCGACGACATCGCGCCGACCACAGCATCGGCGCCGCGCTGTTTGAACATGGGCGCCACAAAAATCCGGTAGAACGCCGCCGTGCCAAGCGCCGACAGTGCCGCGACACCAAACGCCGAACCGAAGACGCTCGCCGAATCCGCCGTTGCGAGAGTGTGCGCGAGCATGCACGGCATCGCGATCCAGAACACGACCATGTTCAGGGTAAAAGATGCCCGCTTATCGACGATCTCACTGCGCCCAAACAACCAGCCAACAATGATCAGTACTGCGACGGAACCAAAGCCGGTGAATATTTCGGTGAGAGCGGGCATAAGTGCATATTTTAGACAATAAAAAACGGACCCAATCCAATCCCCTCGGTGGGGAAGGACTGAGTCCGTTTTACGCTGTTATCGCATGTATCGTCATGCGGCCAGCGCGTAAATAAGGCCTTTCGGCGGGTGTTCGAATGATCGGCTCCCGCCGACCAGCCATCTTTAGCGGCTGGTGAACGGCAGGAGTGCCATCTCGCGGGCGTTCTTCACAGCGGTAGCGACCTGGCGCTGCTGCTGCGGAGTCAGACCGGTGACGCGGCGGGAACGAATCTTGCCACGGTCAGAGATGAACTGGCGGAGCAGGTTAATGTCCTTGTAATCAACCTTCTCAACGCCTGCGGCCTTGAGCGGGTTCTTCTTCGGGCGGCGGGACTGCTCCATCCGCGCCTTCTTGTTAGAGTGATTGCGCTTCATTGGTGCTCCTCGACTTACCAGCTGGACTTACGGACGCCCGGGAGTTCGCCACGGTGGGCCATCTCACGAACGCGGACACGGGACAGACCGAACTTGCGGAGGTAGCCGCGCGGGCGACCATCTGCAGCGTCACGGTTGCGGACGCGAATCGGGGACGCGTCACGCGGCTGACGGTTCAGCTCGTACTGTGCGTCCATGCGCTCTTCGTCAGTGGAGTGCGGGGACTTGATGATGCGCTTCAGTTCAGCGCGACGTTCTGCATAACGAGCGACGATTTCCTTGCGCTGCTCGTTCTTGGCAATCTTGGACTTCTTAGCCATGAATTAGCGCTCCTCGCGGAATTCGACGTGCTTGCGGACAACCGGATCGTACTTCTTAATGGTGATACGGTCCGGGGTATTGCGCTTGTTCTTACGGGTCACGTAGGTGTAACCGGTGCCCGCAGTGGACTTCAGCTTGATGATTGGACGAATGTCATTACGTGCCATTTTTTAGATCTTCTCCCCACGTGCACGAATCTGAGCAACAACAGCCTCGATACCGTACTTGTCGATGGTCTTCAGACCCTTCGGGGACACATTCAGAGTGATGTGACGCCCCTCAGAGGCGAGGTAGAACTTCTTACGCTGCACGTTGGGGTTCCAACGGCGCGAAGTGCGCCGGTGGGAGTGGGACACGGTCTTGCCGAAAGACGGCTTGCGTCCCGTAACCTGGCAAATCGCCGACATAGGGATTCCTTTGCTTCCTTGCCGCCCAATGCCGACATCACTGGTGCGCCACGCCGGACTATTGAATAACCGAGGAATCCACCTGGCCTTTTCCGGGGCGCTGCCCACTGACACTCGACGCTGAGCGCGTAAACGAATAACTAGACAACAGCGAGAGAATAGTTTACACACGAGTTGCGGGATAACCTAATCGCTGTTCCACTGTGGTTTTCTCGGTGCGACTCTCGAGTGTCGTCATAGAGTTCGTGCTTGTCGACGGGCGTTAGTGCAGGGCCCTTTTTTAATTTTCGGGCTCGAGCCTGTAAAATCCCTCGAGTGTCACATGCCGGTTTATAGAAATATTGACCCGGTGCGTGTCATTGTAAGTCGTGTTCGTACCCAACTCAGGCACGATTCTCTCACTCTTAGCTGGGGGAAAGCGACCTGAAGTTCAATCCTGAGGGAAACGAGAATTAATGAAGAAGGACATCCATCCTGATTACCACCCGGTGGTTTTCAAGGACGCAGGCACGGGTCACTCTTTCCTTACCCGTTCCACCGCCACCTCCGACCGCACTGTCGAGTGGGAAGACGGTAACGAGTACCCGCTGATTGTCGTTGACGTCACCAGCGAGTCGCACCCGTTCTGGACCGGTGCTCAGCGTGTCATGGACACCGCTGGTCGCGTCGAGAAGTTCCAGCGCCGTTACGGTAACCGCATTCGCCGCGCGAAGAAGAACTAAGAATAGGAGGGGAATAAGAAAATGGCAGTACCAAAGCGTCGCATGTCGCGTGCTAACACCCGCGCTCGCCGTTCCCAGTGGAAGAGCAACAACGTCGCTCTCCAGGAAGTCAAGGTAAACGGCCGCGTCTACAACGTTCCTCGTCGCATCGCCAAGGCTGTTCAGCTCGGCCTGGTTGACGTCGAGAAGTTCTAACACGCGTCTTTTAGGATGCTGACAACGTTCCTCGCTGAACCGCGAAGCGCTTCGCGAGCCCAGAGTGCGTTCAGTGCGTAAGGAACAGTTGATAAAGAGCTTTTTAAACCTCACCCCATCGCTTGTACTCGGCGATGGGGTGAGGTTTTTCAGTTGTATGGCCCAGTTTTTGCGAGCTCTCTCACGAAGAATCTGTGTCACATTTACACTCACCTTATATTTTCAAGGCACAATGGGCAGTATGAAGATTTTGGTAGTTGATGACGATCAAGCGGTACGCGAAGCGTTGCGGCGATCGTTGACTTTTAATGGCTACACGGTCGAGCTCGCTGAGGATGGCGCAGAGGCCTTGGAAAAGATCGCCAAGGATCGTCCGGATTTAGCCATTCTGGATGTCATGATGCCGAAGCTCGACGGCCTCGATGTTTGCCGTCGGCTTCGCAGCGAAGGCGATGATTTGCCGGTCATGATGTTGACTGCACGTGATTCGGTCTCCGAGCGCGTAGCTGGTCTTGATGCCGGTGCAGATGACTACCTGCCCAAGCCTTTCGCATTGGAAGAGCTGCTCGCTCGTGTCCGTTCGCTACTTCGTCGTTCTGCTCTGGAAGTGCCTGCGATGGAGGATGCCGCAACTCTGCAGTTTGAGGATCTCTCCCTGGACCCGGAAACTCGTGAGGTCTTCCGCGGTGAACGCCGCATTAGCCTCACTCGTACAGAATTTGCGCTGCTGGAATTGCTGATGAGCAACCCGCGGCGTGTGCTCTCCCGTACCGCCATTTTGGAGGATGTCTGGGGCTATGACTTCCCGACGTCCGGCAATGCGCTGGAGGTCTACATTGGCTACCTGCGTCGCAAGACGGAGGCAGAGGGAGAGCCGCGTCTGATTCACACCGTTCGTGGTGTCGGTTATGTGATGCGGGAGACCGCACCGTGATGTTGCGCCGTCGTCGTTCGACCGGCGGTGGCGTGCAATCAAATCAGCGTTCTGCCACGGAGGCCAATCCGGGGCAAGGTACCGTCGGTAAGCAAGAGAAGTCCGCGAATACTGAGACGATGGCAGGGGAATCGCTTCCCGGCCTGCCGCGGAGCTCGCGTATCCCTTCGCTGCGTTGGCGGCTGACTATTCTGACAGCGCTCATTGTGGCGATGTCGGTGGGGCTGATGACGCTGGCTGCATTTTTTACTGTGCAGGCAGCGCTATACCGCGAGGTGGACAGTAACCTCCGTAGCCAGGCGGAAAAGCTGCTGATGTCACCGTACGCTTCGGAGTTTGCCATTGGCCCCTCCTTTGAAGCGGACTCGAACAGGATTCTGAACCCCGATTTGGACGCGGTGTACTTTGCCCACGGCAGTGTGGCGGGCAAAGGCGGTGGCTCAATCTCTATTGGTGGCCCCGAACTTGCGGTGTTGCGGGGGAATCGACAGGAATCGATTCGCACCGATGAGTACAACGGCCGTCGTGTATACGCCGTCCGCTCCGAAGACGGTGCGACGCTGATCCTTTCTCAGGATCTGAGCTCGACGCAGTCGGTCTTGAAAGCGCTCAGTGCAGTGCTGCTGAGTATCTCTGCTATCGGAATCCTCTTCGCAATCGGATCAGGTATTACGGTGGCAACAACGGGTCTGCGCCCGGTCACTCGGCTGCGCATTGCTGCGGAGCGAGTGACGGAAACCGACGAGCTGCGCCCAATCCCTGTGGAGGGCGACGATGAGCTTGCACGCTTTACCCGCAGCTTCAATGAGATGTTGGCTGCACTTCAAGCGTCGCGCATTAAGCAGGCGGAGCTGGTTGCAGATGCTGGTCATGAGTTGAAGACTCCGCTGACGTCGTTACGCACAAATATTGAACTGCTGATGATGGCCTCCCGTTCGGGAGCGGCAATCTCGGATGAAGATCGCGCGGATCTGGAAGCTGACGTCATCGCACAGTTGGAAGAGTTGTCGACGTTGGTCGGTGACTTGGTTGATCTGGCACGCGAAGATGGCCCGCAACAGGTTATTGAGCATGTCGATGTCGACGAAATCATTTCCACGTCGCTGGCGCGTGTTGAGCGTCGTCGTCCGGATATTACCTTCGATGTGCAGACAGCTCCGTGGTATGTCTACGGGGATTCGGCGGGTCTTGGTCGCGCAGTTTTGAACTTGATGGACAATGCTGCAAAGTGGTCGCCAGAAAATGGCACCGTGCGGGTTCGTCTGACGCCGCTCAGCGAGGTTGTTGCTGAATTCACGGTGGCGGACTCGGGGCCAGGTATCCCGAAGGAAGATCGAGACAAGGTCTTCGAGCGTTTCTACCGTTCCATTCAGTCGCGGTCGATGCCTGGATCCGGCCTGGGCTTGGCCATTGTGAAGTCGGTCATCGTCCGCCACGGGGGTACGATTACTGCCGATGAGTCCGATGATGGCGGTGCCTTGATGCGAGTAACGCTGCCGGGCAGTCCGCACAGCGGAAAAGGTGACGACTCCGATTCAGCTCAAGAGCCTAGCTAGAAACGCATAACCCCACGTCAAAGCTGATGTAATCCCCGCTGCACGCGGCCTTTTAAGGAAGTGCGTGGCGGGGATTCGGTGTTTCATTCGGGGAATTATCGGCGAGACCGCAGACTGCTCTCAGCCAATTGTTAGACAGACAGTGCAAGGTATTACGTATGAGCAACTCTTTCAACGATTCCTCGCGGGGAGATGAGCGGGGACACTACTCCTCGCAATCTCACAACTTCAGCGAGAACCGTGCCATGGGGGATGCTGGTGAGACAAACCAGTTTTCTGTCAATGAGCGCGGCTGGGAGAATTCCCACTACAACACCATCCCGTCTCAGCCGAACGGCGCTTACGGAGGCGGTTCAGAGTGGGACGTTGCGGCCAATCAGCAGAAGACCAAGGGTGCCCAGGGGGCTAAGGGCATGGGGGCGCTGGCAGTCGCTGCCCTGATGCTGTGCTCGGCCGGTATCGGTGGCGGTGTCGGCGCATGGGTAGTTCACAACTCGCAGTCGTCGGCCCCCGCGGATAACGCGCTGGATAAGCCTGCGGAAACCCGTCAGGTAGCAGCAGCTGAGGGGTCCGTGGAGAAGGTCGCGCAGAAGGTCCTTCCCAGTGTCGTGTCCATCACCACTGCCTCGGAGCGGGGCACGGCGTCGGGGTCAGGTTCCATTCTGTCGTCCGACGGTCTGGTGCTGACGAATAATCACGTCGTCGCAGGCGCGGGTCCGGACGCACATATGGAAGTCCTGCTTTCCGACGGCACCACGCACCCGGCAACTCTGGTTGCAGGGGATGCGGCTACGGATATTGCCGTTATTCGAATTGAAGGTGTTAACGGGCTGCGCCCAATCTCGCTGGGCAACTCCTCGCAGGTTCAGGTTGGCCAGGAAGTGGTGGCCGTTGGTTCGCCACTGGGGCTGACCTCCACTGTTACGCAGGGCATTGTCTCCGCTAAGAACCGTCCGGTGACCGCCGCTGGTGAAGACGGTCAGTCCTCGGTCATTGATGCAATCCAGACCGATGCGGCGATTAATCCGGGTAACTCCGGCGGAGCGCTAGTGGACATGGAAGGCAACCTCATCGGTGTGCCCAGCGTGATTGCCTCTAACAGTGAGGCATCGGAACAGGCGGGCAGCATTGGCCTTGGTTTCGCAATTCCGGTTAATCAGGCTCGTCGCATAGCGGAAGACCTGATCGATTCCGGCAAGGCGCGGATGCCTGTCATTGGTGCCCAGATCGATTCGCGTCCGATTGCACGTGGTGCACTGGTGCGAGAAGTAACGCCAGGTGGCCCAGCTGATAAGGCGGGTCTGAAAGATGGTGACCTGATTACCAAGGTTGATGACCGCACACTTGACAACGGCGTTGCACTAATTGCGGCTATTCGGTCGCATCGGATCGGGGATTCTGTCACACTTACAGTTACAGATGAGCGAGGCGGCAACGAGCGAACGGTCGATGTCACCTTGGCAGAAGCCCAGGATTGATAGGCAGCGTGGTGGAGTGAGTACCTCACCATCTGTAGAAGAGTTTTCGAGTGAAACTTCGAGTGAAAAGCTGTGGGAGAAAGCGAGATAGAGCAGATGAGCGAAACCGTGAGTACTGAGCCAAGTGACGTCAACCTCGCTGAGATGGAGCGTCTTATCAACGACGACGGCCAGGTCCGAAATGCGTTCGTTGTCCTCGTGGGGGACCATTTCGAGAACCCGGATGGTGCGGCTTCGCTCATGGTTGAGCTGTTGGAAGAAGACGGCTACTCGGTCGATGCCGTGGTCAGCACTGGTGCAGTCAAGCGTGAGATCCGGAAGGCTCTAGATACCGCTGTTGTCGGTGGCGCAGATTTGGTCGTCACGGTGGGCGGTGTTGGAGTTGGTCCTCGTGCGAAGACTCCGGATGCCACTCGCAAGGTTCTTGATGTGCGGCTGCAGGGCATCGAGCAGGCTATTCGTAACTCCGGTATGGGAGCTGGCGCCTTGGATGCGGGGCTGTCCCGCGGTTTGGCCGGTGTGTCCGGTCAGACAGTGATTGTCAATCTCGCGGAGTCTCGCGCTGCAGTGCGCGATGGCATGGCGACAATTCTCCCGCTGGTCTCACATGTGCTTGATGACCTCTGCCGCTGGAGCGTCTAGGAATGGGCGACGCCAAACATCCCAATCAGCCCGAGCAAGAGCAAGAGCAAGCCGCGCCGCGCAGTGGCAGCCGTAGGCAACGTCGTCGCGCAGGTGCACCGGCGAAAAACTTTGCCCAGTCACGCAGTGCGAAAACTGCGCGCACAGTGCACTATCACGATGAATCCCCGGAGGATGCTCGTGATTTTGATGCGGACTACTGGACAAAACAGCGCCCACCCCATTGGGGATGAGCGCTGTGTAAAAAGCGTTAGTTAGCTTCTTATCGGAAGCTCGCAACTAGCAGCTAGAGGCTAGTTCAGCTCCGTCTTCGGCTTGCCGTTCTGCTCTGCCAGCAGGTCACGAATCTCAGTCAGCAGGTCAGCCTCGGTGACCTCCGGTTCAGCGGAGGTCTCCAGACGAGCCTCACGCATCGCGTTGAACTTGTTCATCGGAGCAACGATGACGAAGTAGACAACCGCTGCGACCAGCAGGAAGTTGATGACTGCGGTGATGACAGCTGCGAAGTCAAGGTAGGTCGACGGGTTGCCGCTGATGATTTCGAAGCCAAGGCCAGTGACCTCTGCGCCACCGATGGTGTTCAGCAGCGGCTCGAGCAGGCTGTCGGTGAAAGCAGTGACGATTGCGGTGAACGCAGCACCGATGACAACACCGACCGCCAGGTCGATGACGTTGCCGCGCATGATGAACTCTTTAAAGCCCTTAAGCATAGGAAATTTCCTTCTGTAGAAACGGAACAAACCAAACGAGACCTGTGAGTCATCGTGTTGCTCATGGCAGGCCCATACGATTTTGAGAAACGGGGCAGTGCGATATCAGGCAGTGCCACTCTTCTTAGCTCTAATCGTAGTTTTGAATTGCCTGGCCATTGTATCCCCGCACTAAGTTGTGGGACAAGTCAACTTTCTGCGAAAAACACTGTTCAGGACCATAAAATCTTTGAACCAGTGAGATTTTGGTCACTAACCCGCGAGTAACAGTGTGAGCGGAGATGCTAGCGATGTCGCAGCCACCACCTCCGCGGCGCCGGTGGGCAGAGCGACCAAGACCACCTCATCGTCGACGATGTTGACCACCCTTGCCCCGTGTGCAAGCGGCGCCGCCACCCCGCGCTCATCCGCTGTCGACACAATATCCACGCTGTCACCAGTGCGAAGAGCGGACACAATGCCCGCATCAGTCAACGTGATGGCAATAATTTTGCTTTCCGACGTCCCCGTCAGCGACTTGGCAAGTGACGGGCCGACCATTCGCTGCTCTGTAATTATCTCTCTCGGTGACATGCCGGTGGCCAGGGTGCGTCCCCGCACAGAGGCGATGTCCGTTACGGCTCCACCGGGAACGAGCTCCCGGGGAATGTCCTTGAAAGCCACATCTTGTTCTGCCACCGATGCGCCAGCGGCAATGGATTTGGCGCTAACCACTACCCGAATATGGCCGCTGCGGGGTGTCAATGACTCCACCGCCGCCAGGCCGACTGCGCATAGGAAAACAGTGAGGGCAACCATCCGCCGAATAGTTGTGGGGCGGAGCTTTCGGAATGGACGCGGAAACCGGGACGAATATTTTGGGCTCATATTAAGTTAGGCGCGAAAATCCCGGAATCGGTTCCATTAAATCTGTGAAATCCTCGCTGGCGTGATCACATAATCGGCGGGAACGTCGTGCTCATCGTAGGCGAGGTCCGTGCGCAATTCGGTGTCGAAAACCGCAACAGCGATCACCGCAGCTCTCGCTCCACCCGTATCACCGTCGCGTCGAGCGAAAACCAAGCTGCGATCGTAATAACCAGCGCCACGCCCTAACCGCATCCCGGTTGCGGGGTCGGCCGCAACTGCCGGCAGAATAATGGCGTCGGCGGCAACTAGCTCCTCCGGGCCGGCGGCGCTTTCCACCGAAACAGGTTCCAAGAGTCCAAATCGGCCCTTGTGGAAGCTGCCGTTGTAGTAACCCCAGTGCAGCGGTTGTGGTGGACCGGGCGGGCAGACGGGAAGCAGAATTCGTGCTCCAGAAACCGCGTTTGCCAGAGCCTCCACAAAGCCCTGGCCGGGCTTACCGCCAGTCGAACTAGAAACGCTTGCGCCGGGTTCGTCACCAGCGGGGACATAAGCGGCAATGACAGGTTTTGCGAGGTCGCCGACGGTGTTGGATAACCATTCTTGCAACCGCTGTACCAGTGCTTCGTCGTCAAGCATGCGCTCACGCTGCCCCTTGGCGGCGCGTGCGGCGAGTACCTCGTGCCGTGTGCGGGCTTTGAAATCAGACGTGGTTTCGGGAAGCGGAGCCATACCTGCAAACCTACTCTGTCAGGTAGGGGAGCGACCTCTGTCGTCAGCGCAGGAGAAAATTTCTGATTAATGCGTTGAAAAAGCGGGGTCAGCCTCCGAGCAAATGGAAGTTATATAGGTATCGTTGCCATTATGGTCTCATCGTCTAAAGAGTCTGGTTCGGACATGACTACTCCGGTTCGAACTGTCATCGTTCCTGCCGCGGGCATGGGTACGCGATTCTTGCCTGCCACCAAGACAGTGCCGAAAGAATTGCTGCCCGTAGTTGATACGCCGGGCATCGAGATGATTGCTGAAGAGGCCGCCGCCACTGGTGCGCAACGCCTGGCTATTGTCACAGCGCCGAGTAAGGATGGCGTGCTTGGGCACTTCGACCCGCGCCCGGACCTTGAGCAGACTCTCGCCGAGCGCGGCAAGGACAAAATTGCAGCGAAGGTACGCCGCGCCACCGAGGTTATCCGCGTCGAATCCGTTGTCCAGGATCGACCGCTGGGCCTGGGGCATGCGGTGCTGGTCGCAGAGCCGCTGCTCGAAGACGATGAAGACAGCGTTGCTGTCATGCTTCCCGACGATCTCGTGCTCCCAGTGGGCGTGATGGATCGGATGACGGAAGTGCGCGAGCGCTTTGGTGGTTCGGTGCTGTGTGCGCTGGAAATTCCTCATGAAGAGGTCTACAACTACGGTGTCTTCGATATTGAGGACGCCACCCCGGCGGAGTCTGGTGAGCTCGGTGCTGACGCGGCCGACGCTGATGCCTGGGACGATGTGAAGCGAGTCAAGGGCATGGTGGAAAAGCCGGACCCTGCGGATGCTCCATCCAACTTCGTTGCAGTCGGACGTTACTTGCTCGATCGCGCCATCTTCGATGCGCTGCGTCGCATCCCGCGCGGTAAGGGCGGCGAATACCAGCTCACCGATGCAATTGAGCTGCTGATTCAAGAGGGGCATCCGGTTCATGTGGTCGTTCACAAGGGGTTCCGCCATGACCTGGGAAATCCTGGTGGCTTCATTCGTGCTTGCGTAGACTTTGGACTCAGGCATCCGGACTACGGCGAGGGGCTGCGCGACTACATGCAGCAGCGTCTGGCGCAGGATGAACAGGCTTAAAGCCTTTTTATAGAGGCTTGTACTGAGAAGCTGAATAGCCATAAAGCGCACCGCGGGTTGGTGCCGAGGAAGGTAAAACATGCGTTCTGTGGAAGAACAGTTGGCGGCAATCACCGCACACGCTGTGATGCCTGATCCTGTGCGCGTTGCTATTTCGGAATCCCTCGGCATGCTGTGCGCTGAGGATGTCATCGCTGAGCAGCCGTTACCGGGATTCGTGCAGTCAGCAATCGATGGTTATGCGGTGCGCGCTGTCGATATCGTCGGCGAATCTGGTTCTTTACCTCCGGATGCGCGTCAGAGTGATGTTGATTTTCGCGAGGTTGAGCTACCTGTTGTCGGTGAGGTGACAGCGGGTTCGCATCACCCGATGCGGCTACAGCCGAAGCAGGCCGTGCGCGTACAAACTGGTGCGCCGCTGCCATCGCTTGCCGACGCCGTCGTGCCCCTAAACTGGACCGACCGCGGTGGCCGTCGAGTTAATGTTCTCCATCCGGTCTACTCCGGTGACTTTGTGCGCAAGGTCGGTGACGACGTGCAGCCGGGTGACGTGGCGGTGTCCTTGGACTCGGTGATTTCGCCGTCACAGGTTGGATTGCTGGCAGCGGTGGGGCGTTCGAAGGTTTTGGTGCACCCCAAGCCGCGTATGTCCGTGATTTCCATTGGTAATGAGTTGGTCGATGTTGACCGCACGCCGGGGCTCGGTCAGGTCTACGACGTCAACTCCTACGCGTTGGCAGCAGCCGGCCGCGATGCTGGGGCTGAGGTACACCGAGTGGGTATTGCCACCGGTGAGCCCCGTCGCATCCGGGAAATCATCGAAGGCCAGCTCATTCGCAGTGAGCTTTTGGTCATCACGGGGGCTGTCGGCGGTGCCGCGGGTGAGCAGATTCGCCGTGTGCTGGCTGAATTGGGCGAGGTTGATGTTTCCCGCATCGCTATGCATCCTGGTTCAGTCCAGGGCTTTGGTCTGCTGGGAGATGACAAGATTCCAACGTTCCTCCTGCCGTCGAATCCGGTCGGCGCATTGGTCGTTTTTGAGGTCATGGTTCGTCCCCTCATTCGGCTGGCGTTGGGTAAGCGCAATCCCCGCCGCCGCGCTGTCACCGCTCGTGCTGTCGGCCCGATTGAGTCGGCGGAGAAGCGCCGTGGCTACATCCGTGGCCAGCTCATGCGTGACCGCGAGACCGGCGAATACATGGTGCAGCCGCTGGGAGGTTCCGGCGGTGCGCAAGCCCACCTTTTGGCCGGTATGTCGGAAGCCAACAGCCTCATCGTGATTCCGGAAGACGTGCTGCACGTGCGTCCGGGAGATGTAGTTGACGTGCTGTTCATGGCGCGCCAGGCCTAACCTCACTCCACTACCGCGAGTATTGTTGCTGTGCGTACTTCTCGTCTAGTAACCAGTGGCGGCCGAGTCCGCCTGCGTGTGCCAGAGCGCTCTGATGCCTCTGCATGGCGGGCACTGCGGCTGCGCGACGAGCCCATTTTGCGCCCCGTGGAGCCAACCCTCGAGGACGACTGGGATAACGCCCACAGGGCTTCTGTTTTCCGCCGTAACCTGCGCAGTTGGCGTCGTTCAGAGGCTGCGGGAGACATGATTGTCTCCACCATTGAGGTAGACGGCCAGTTCGCCGGCATGCTCACACTCGGCGGTATTACGCCTTTCCCCGTCGCTCACGCATGGATTGGCTACTGGGTCGGCAGCGGCTTTACATGTGGAGGGGTCGCCACTGCGGCAGTGGCGTTGGCGTCGGATTATGCCAAGAGAGTTGGCGTCCACCGAATTGAAGCGACTGTGTTGGACAGCAATGTCCCGTCGATACGCGTGCTGGAAAACTGTGGGTTCGAGTACGAAGGCGTGGCGCGGGAAGCCTTCCATATGGATGGCGCGTGGCGCGATCATCTGACCTATGCGCGGGTGGGGGAGGACAGTGCAGTGGACCTCATCGTGGCGAGTGGTCGCGCGCAATATGAAGAGGCGGAGAAATACCCACCGCAACGGCGCGCCTGAGTAGTCTGAGTAACACACGCCGATAGGGTGATGACAACTCTACTATTGGGCGAATTCGCTCTAGATACGCTGACTGCCTTCGCAAATGCCTCTGTGGAAGGGCATGTGGGTGGCGTATTTGGGCCGGGGAGAGACGGCGAAACCCCGGGCGAAATCGCAAGGAGACACAAAATATGTCAACTTCACTGTTGCTGATACTCATCGTTGTACTGTGGCTGTTTGTGCTGGCCCCGCTGGTGGTCAATACGCGCAAGCCGATCCGTCGTACCTCCGATGCGCTTGGTAAGACCCGCGTGCTGCATCGTGGTGGCGAGGAGTTGGCCACGACGCGCCGCCGTCCGTCTTTTAAGGAGTCGGACGTGCGCGTGGCCGAAGAAGTCGACGATTCTCTCGAAACCGTTGACGCGCAGGTCGACGATGACTTCGATGTCAGCGACGTGCTTATCGACGACACCGTGGACGAGGCGGCCGACCCGGCCGTCGTTGACGGCGATATCGTCTACGAGCTGGAAGCGGCAGATGCAGAAGAGGAGACCCCGCAGGCGGATGATTCCGCTACCGAGGAAGCCACTGCTGAGTCTTCTGACCGCTCTGACATGGACGTGTCCGATGATGAGTCTGCAGACCAGTCGCTGCAGGCTGTCGTTAATGACGAGGATGCTGAATCTGACTCCGCCGTTGCCTCCGCCGAAGGTGACGTGGTTCGTGCAGATGAGTCCTCTTCCGATGTGAGCGTTGACGTTCGCCGTCAGTTTGTCGACGCCGATGACTTGATGTTCGAAGATGCCGTTGAATCTGACGCTGATTCCGGTGCCGCGGCTGACGCTGAGCACGCGGACGCTGAGGCTCTCTCTGAGACTGAAGAGGCAGCAGACACCGTAGACGAGCAGGCGGAACCCGACGAGACCGGCGAGGACGACAGCGACCACAGTGTCGAGTCCAACGATGACGCAGTCGCTGTCGATGACACCTTGACCGAAGATGATTACGCGTTCGCTGAGAAGCGCCGTGGTCGTGGTGGGTTCGATCCGATTTCGGATGCCCAGTACGCTGAGACTCGCTTTGCCCGCCGCCGCCGTTCGGTTGCTGGGCTGGCAGCGTTCATCGCGGTCACGGTCATCATCGCTGCTTTCGCCGGTGGTTGGACCTGGTGGATTCCACTGGTCGGTGTCGGCTTGATGACCCTGTACCTGGTCAACCTGCGCCGCACCGTGCGTGCAGAGCAGGAACTGCGGGCTCGCCGAATTCGCCGTATGAAGATGGCCCGCCTCGGCGTGCGTAACCGCGAGGATGATGAGCTGGGAATTCCACAGCGTCTGCGCCGTCCGGGCGCGGTAGTGGTCGAGCTTGATGATGAGGACCCGGATTTCGCAGATCTGGCCTACACTGACTACCGCTTTGATGACGACGATTATGACGAAATGCCACAGGCTCGTGTGAGCTAGTCCTGTGAACTGAGCCGTAGAACAACCTTAAAGTTGTCTGAGCACGTCAGCGCGATTTTTTGTTAGAAACTCGGCCTGTTACGATGTCACTACCTAAGACATGACACACCGGGTGTGTTTGGCGGAAGGCTTCTCCCGAGGGGTTGGGAGAAGCCTTTTTGCATGTTTAAGTCGCTGGCCTCTCGCAGCCGCAGTGCTACCGTGTTTTGACCGTGCCGTCGGGTAGCATGTCCCTCATGGATCGACCGGTAATGCGCGATATCGCGCTCGTGATTCTCCGCCTGATACTCGGAATTATCTTCATCTGCCATGGCTGGGACAAGATTTTTATCACCGGTATCGACAAGACGACCGGTTACTTTGTCGCCGCGAATATCCCGCAGGCGCACTTGACGGTCTGGGTTGTCGCTCTAGTCGAACTGGTCGGAGGCGCGTTGCTGATTCTGGGACTCTTGGCACCGACGGTGGCGATGGTCTTCATCATTGAGATGATTGGTGCCTGGTGGTCGATGCACTTGGGCAATGGCCTGTTTATCCGCGACAACGGTGCAGAGCTTGTGATGTCACTCATCGGTGGGCTGGTGATGATTTTCGTTTTCGGGGCTGGCCGTTTCAGTTTGGACAGGCAGTTCATCAGGTAAGACCTCATTAGGTACAACCCCCTTAAGAGTTAAAGGCGGTGGAGATCCCCCGTGGAGTGCGAGGAAATTCGCGCAGCATTGTCAGCTCGCCTCGATGGCGAGCAGGCAAGCATTGCCGATGAAGTCATCGATGCCCATCTTGGGGCCTGTGAGGAGTGCCGAGCTTGGTACGAGCGAGCGGTGCGGCTGAACCGCGCCCTTACGGTTGGGCCTGCCGATGGTATGCCGGAGATTTCCACGGATGATCTCTCGGAGCGCATTTTGGTCTCCATCGAACCGGAGCGCCGCCGGCGTGAGCGCGCATGGCTGCTCATGGCCGGCACCGCCCGCGGGGTGCTCATTGCACTGGGCCTTTGCTGGGCGGTCTGGGGGATTGCGACACTGGTCGACGCCTCCGGCATGATGACGCTCGGACTTTCCTCGACGCAGCCGCAGGACGGTGCAGGAATCGCAACAAGCACGGAAGCGCCTATCGACGGTTCCACTGCCACTGTTGACCCAATGGAGCTCGGAGCACGCCTTGCCATCCAACTCGCGGCAATTCGGCTTGCATTGGCAGTGGGATTGTTCTGGGCTGCCTGGCGGCCACGCGCTGCCATGGGCATGGCGCCGGTCTACGGTGCCGTCGCCACGTTCAGCATCGGTTTTGGTATTCGTGACATTCTCATCGGCGCTCAGGGAGCATCAGAGATCGCTGGCCTGGCCTTGATGTTTGTCTCCGCTTTGACGCTGGCCGTTGTGTGGCTGGGCGGTTATACGCCGACGGCAATCGCACAGGCATGGCGAGCCGCCTCCGGGTTGCCGGTCACAGGCGTGCCGCCACAGCGGGACTAGCTCCAGGACGGCAACCAGAACCGCCATTCAAAGTGGTTGAGAGGCAGCGGGTAGCCGGTCAAAATCGGCAGCCAGAACACAAACGCGGCCACCACTAGTGCGGCGTGCGTGCCAACGATTACCAACCCCACCGGCTTATCGCGGGGCCGCCAGTGTGAGAGATCGTCGGCAAGCAGAGCAAAGGCGATGAGTACGAATGGAATCAGCGCGGTGGCGTAGAAGAAGTACATCTGACGGTCGTAGCCGATGACCCACGGCAGCCACGAGGCGAGGAACCCGATGACTGGCAGCGCGTAGCGGCCGTCGCGGCGGCCGAGCCAGCGCCATGTGGCCCACAGGACCACGGGGACCAGCAACCACCAGATGGGCGGGGTGCCAAAGAGCATCATCCAGCCCTTGCACTCCTGGCCGCCACTACAGGTGGTTTCGGTGGAGTAGTAGAGCATTGGGCGCCAGCTGACCAGCCACTCCCAGGGCTTGGACTCCCAAGGGTGTTTGTGGCCATTAGAGGTGGTCAGCTCGGCGTGGAACTTCAGCACGCTGTTTTGGTAGTGCAGGTAGTTCTGCACGGCCTCGGGAAGCCAGCCGGTGCCGGGAAGTCCCGTATCGCGGTCTTCGGGCGAGACATGGCGATAGACCGACGTTTCTTCGGCGAACCAGGAACGCCAACTTAAGAAGTAAACGCCCAGCGGAACCACCACCAGATCACGCAACGCCGGGGCGGTATCGCGGGCGAGCGCGCCGAGCATGGGCTTGTCCGCACCGGCATTCTTGCGTGACACCAGATCCGTGAAGACAGACCACAGGCCGAATGCGGCCATGTAGTACAGACCGGACCACTTCACCCCGGTGGCAAGCCCCAGCATGATGCCGGCGAGCAGTCGCCACCAGCGATAACTGAGATAGGGGCCGAAACTACCTAGCTCCGTGGCGGATTCCAGGCGCTTGCGGGCATCGGCCTGGTCAATGAGAAGTGCCCACGCGGCCGCGATGATGAAGAAGGTCTGAATCATGTCCAGCATGCCGACCCGAGAGGAGACAAACAGCACTCCGTCGGCAAGCGCGTAGAGACCAGCAATACCCACCGCCAACCGCGAGCCGCGAGAGATGCGTCGGACGATGTCCATGAGCAGCAGGATGACCAGCGTGCCACACACCGCCGACATAAATCGCCAGCCCATTGGTGAATAACCGAAGATCCACTCGCCCAAGGCGATGACCTGCTTGGCCACTGGCGGATGCACAATCAGACCGTAGCCGGGATTGTCCTCAATGCCAGATGAGATGGGGTCGCGCGTGGACTCCAGAATCTGCCAGGCCTGTGGCACATAGTGCTTTTCGTCGAAGAGCGGGGTGCCATTGTCGGTCTTGGCAGCAAGCCCGATGAAACGCGTTAGCGCTGCGACGATTCCGAGAACCACAAAAGTGGCGGTATCCCATTTGTCCCACCGCCGCAGTGGCGGCAGCGGGGGAACCGGGGGAATCGGGCGCAGGAAACGTTTTTTCGCGCGGCGCTCGGTTTCCGGTGGTGGGGTTAAAGCGGCATCGGTCACGAATGTCAGTTTAAGCTATGGAATCATGACGCATTCGGCATCGAACTTCCAACCGCACGAGAACGAGCCCCTCAGCGAGGCTACGACGCTGGCTCCCGGCATCACTCTGGTGGCAACGCCGCTGGGCAATATAGCCGATGCCTCCGACCGCTTGCGCGGTGCGCTTATCGACGCCGATATCATCGCCGCGGAAGACACCAGGCGGGCGCGCAACCTAGCCACAGCGCTGGGCATTTCCCCCAAGGGGAAGTTTGTTTCGAACTTCGATCACAACGAAGAGAGCCGCACTGAGTCGCTGATTCAGGCGGCGAAGGCGGGACAGAAAGTCATTGTGGTGACCGATGCGGGGATGCCGGTGGTGTCAGACCCCGGCCTGGCTGTGGTGGCGGCTGCTCACGACGCGGGTGTGCCGGTGTCCTGCGTACCGGGACCGAGCGCGGTGACTACCGCATTGGCTCTCAGCGGCTTGGGTGTCGGCCACTTCTGCTTCGATGGCTTTGCACCTCGTAAACAGGGGGCGCGCCGGGCCTGGTTGGAATCACTGAAGACAGAGAAGCGAGCCTGTTGTTTCTTTGAGTCGCCGCATCGATTGGCTGCCACGTTGGCGGATGCCGCGGAGATTTTAGGTGAGGAGCGGCGCGCGTCGGTAAGCCGTGAGTTGACCAAGCGCTTTGAAGAGACTCGCCGCGCGACGCTGGGAGAGCTGGCTGCGTGGGCGGAAGAAGGTGTCCGCGGAGAAATTACGGTGGTGATTGAGGGCGCGGGGCAGCAGGCGACGGAGGTATCCACGGAGGACCTAGTTGACCGCGTGGAGGAGCTCGTGGCTGATGGCATGCGGTTGAAGGATGCCGCGAAGCAGGCTGCGGCGGAGGCTGGAATGACAAAGCACCGTGATCTCTATCAGGCGGTTTTGGCTGCTCGCGAGGAAAATCGTTAGGCGATTGTTACTTTGTGCCAGGAAATGCCCAGCGCACGACAGTGAACAGGGTAAACGCCATTATTGGCAGTTTTTGCAAGCTGGGAAAAATGAAGAAAACCTGAGAAAACCCGCATTCTAAGTTGAAATCCCAGGTCAATGGTGGACATGGTGGAGGAATGACGAATCCACCAGAGCATGAAATACAACAAGAAGTAGGGGAGTCAGTCGTCGGCGAAGTCAGGGCCGACGATTCTCACGCTCCCGTGAACCTCGGGGTTACCATCCCCGCCGTTGTCGCAATTCTGGCAATCATCGTCTGGGGCCTGGCGTGGCCGGATAGTTTCTCGACGTTTGCATCTAGCTCTCTGAACTGGGTCGTGGAGAACATCGGCTGGCTGTTTATCTTGGCCAGTACCGTCTTTGTCTTCTTCATTGTGTCCATCGCGATTTCCAAGTTCGGTCACATCCGCTTGGGCAAGGACAACGAGAAACCAGAGTTTTCCACGCCTAGCTGGATTGCGATGATGTTCGCCGCCGGTATGGGCATCGGTCTGATGTTCTACGGTGTCGCTGAGCCGCTGACCTTCTATCGCGATGGCGTGCCGGGCCACCAGCCGAAGGAAGTCGGTACCGCCATGGCTTCGACGATGTTCCACTGGACTCTGCACCCGTGGTCGCTCTACGCCATCGTCGGTCTCGCAATTGCTTACTCGACCTACCGCCTCGGCCGAAAGCAGCTGATTTCGGCGGCGTTCATCCCGCTCATCGGCGCGCGTCGCGCTGAGGGGCGGTTGGGCAAGCTTATCGACGCGCTTGCGATTTTTGCCACCGTCTTCGGTACGGCAGCCTCTCTCGGTGTGGGCGTACTTCAGATTTCCGCCGGTTTGGAAATCAACGGGTTCAACGCCATCAAGGGCGCACCTTTGTGGATTGGTCTTATTCTCGTTCTGGGCTGTGCCTTCTTGGTCTCTGCACTGTCGGGCGTGGGCAAGGGAATTCAGTACATCTCGAACTTCAACATGGTTGCCGCAGGTCTGCTGGCTCTGCTGGTGTTGGTCCTCGGCCCTACCGTGGTGATTCTGAACCTGATTCCGACCTCTATTGGCAGCTACCTGGATTCCTTCTTTGAGATGGCCTCCCGCTCCAGTGCTTCCGCTGACGGCACCGCCGGTGAATGGCTCTCTTCCTGGACAATTTTCTACTGGGCCTGGTGGATCTCATGGTCGCCGTTTGTCGGTATGTTCATCGCACGTATTTCTCGCGGCCGTACTATCCGTGAGTTCGTCTTCACCGTCGTCGCAGTTCCGTCGATTGTCTCTGCCGTATGGTTCTCCATCTTTGGCGGCACCGCCATTACTCGTGAGCAGCAGGGTGCTTCCATCTATGGCGACGGCTCGGCTGAGAGCCAGCTGTTCAACCTGCTGGAATCCCTGCCGGGTGGCGCGATTACTTCCGTCATCGCAATGGTTCTGCTGGCTACCTTCTTCATTACCTCGGCGGACTCCGCCTCCACGGTGATGGGCACCATGAGCCAGTTCGGTCGACTCACAGCATCGCGCACGGTCACTGCTATGTGGGGTATTTTCACCGCTCTGATTGCGATTGTCCTATTGGTCACCGGCGGCAGCGATGCCCTGTCCAACCTGCAGAACATCACCATTTTGGCGGCAAGCCCGTTCGTCATTGTTATCTTGGCGCTGATGGTGGCGCTGGTTAAGGGGCTTTCCGACGATCCGATGTACCTCGATGACAAGGAACAGCGTCAGTTTGCCCTGCGCATGGCTCGCGAGCGCCGCTTGGCGGAAGCGGCCGAACAGCGCGAACGCCGCCGTGCTCGTAAATTGCGCAACTAGCTTTCCAACAGCAGCGGTGCGGCCTTGGCCTCAATCTCGGCCCATTCGCCCTCGGGCGTAGACCCGATGGTGATGCCACCGCCGATGCCAGCTTCGACCCGAACTCTCCCCGAGTTCGGGTCTTTTGCATACTCAGCGGTACGAATGGCGACATTGAGCTCAAGTGCATCCCCGTGGGCCGCACCAATCGCGCCACAGTGAGCGCCACGGGGCTCGGGTTCCCACTCGCGCAGAAGCTCAATTGCTCGCAGCTTCGGTGTACCGGTGACTGAGGCCGGTGGGAAGCAGGCATCGATCAGCTCAGCGTGGCTGAGCTGATCGGGAAGTTCCGCGGAAACTGTGGAAAACAGGTGCCACACGCCCGGTGCCGGACGCACACTGAGCAGATCCGTGACCTTCACAGTGCCAGTTTTGGCCACCTGGCCGAGGTCGTGGCGCACCAGGTCGACAATCATGATGTTCTCGGCGACATCCTTATCGCTGCGCAACAGCTCATGCGGGGACCGGTCAGCGGGAATCGTGCCTTTGATCGGAGTTTCAGTCACGCTTGTGCCCGCGCGAATGAGGAACTCCTCAGGACTCAGCGAGGCCAAAATTGGAATTCGAGCATCGAGGTTGCCGGGCAAGAATGCTGCTCGAGCCGGCTGATACCGCGCCACGCGGGAGGAAAACCACGCGCCGGCGTGGGCTAGTGCAGCGTTGTCCACATCGACGTCCGTGCCCGATTCCGCATTCAGCCCCGCGTGAAAGCGTGTGGAAATGCAGGTTTGATACACCTCGCCTGCGGCAATTGCCTCCTTACAGTTCTCCACCGCACGCTGGTGACGGCCGCGGTCGCCCTGATCCCACTCCAGTGGTGAGGCCGCGGGGAGCGCGTCGTCACGCGTGTTTTCGTGCGAGTAAGTGATGGCCTCCTGAAGAGCTTGGAAATCCGGATTTAAGGGGTCACCGGCGCCGGGGCCGTCGAAATGCCACGTGCCGTCGTCGGCAAGCAGTGCGACGCAGGCAGCGACCCCGTGCGCGCTGGTGCCGGAGTAGGGGCGGAACCCAAATATCCACGCATCGGAGCCGGGGCTGGTGAAAAGCGCTGTCGAATCGCAGGCGGTGAGCTCGACGTTGGCGGCGAGAACTGCGCGATAACCGAACCAGGAGCCGATGAGTGCGGCGGGGCGATGACCGGCAGTGATAAGACGTGCTAGCGCAGTGGTCGCGCGCGAAGTGAAGTCAGCGGCCGAGTCGGAGGAGGTGGACCGAGTGGACATAGGACATAAGCGTAGTGACTGCGCGAGCGCGCGATGACGCTAGGGGACAGTTCTTGGAAGACTTCATGAGGGCACAGTTCATCGTGATGGTAGGTCATCTATTACCCTGTTAGATATGTCTCGCATTTTCACAGCAGTTGCGTGGCCGTACGCTAACGGTCCGCGACATATCGGCCATGTTGCAGGTTTCGGAGTCCCCTCGGACGTTTTCGCTCGCTACCAGCGAATGATTGGCAATGACGTGCTGATGGTCTCCGGTACTGATGAGCATGGCACGCCACTGCTTGTGCAAGCAGAGAAGGAAGGCGTTTCTGTCCAGGAATTGGCCGACCGTTACAACCGCCAGATTGTGCAGGACCTCGCGGGTCTGGGGCTTTCCTACGACCTGTTTACGCGCACAACCACGCGCAACCACTACGCCGTTGTCCAGGAGCTCTTCCGCGGACTCTACGAAAACGGCTACATGGTCAAGCAGACCACGATGGGTGCGATTTCCCCGTCGACCGGTCGCACCCTGCCGGACCGTTACATCGAAGGTACCTGCCCAATTTGTGGCGCTTCCGGTGCCCGCGGCGACCAGTGCGACAACTGCGGTAACCAGCTTGACCCGGCCGATCTGATTGATCCGGTGTCGAAAATCAACGGCGAGACCCCGAAATTCGTTGAAACTGAGCACTTCCTGCTAGACCTGCCGGCTCTGGCAGAGGCCTTGACCGAGTGGCTGCAGGAGCGCAAGGACTGGCGCCCGAACGTGCTGAAGTTCTCCCTGAACATCCTGAAGGACATCCGTCCGCGTGCAATGAGCCGTGATATTGACTGGGGTGTGCCGATTCCGCTGGAGGGCTGGTCGGAAAACGGAACCAAGAAACTCTACGTTTGGTTCGACGCCGTCGTCGGTTACCTATCCGCTTCCATCGAGTGGGCCTGGCGCATCGGTGACCCGGAAGCGTGGCGCAAGTGGTGGAATGACCCGGAGGCGCTGTCCTACTACTTCATGGGCAAGGACAACATCACCTTCCACTCCCAGATTTGGCCGGCTGAGCTGCTGGGCTACCGTGGCGAAGGCTCCCGCGGAGGCGAGGTCGGGGAGCTCGGTGAGTTGAACCTGCCGACGGAGGTCGTCTCCTCGGAGTACCTGACCATGTCGGGCTCGAAGTTCTCCTCTTCCAAGGGCGTTGTCATCTATGTGAAGGATTTCCTGGCGGAGTTCGGTCCGGATCCGCTGCGCTACTTCATCGCCATGGCTGGTCCGGAAAACCAGGACACCGACTTCACCTGGGATGAGTTTGTCCGCCGCGTGAATAACGAGCTGGCCAACTCCTGGGGAAACCTGGTCAACCGCACCGTGTCCATGGCTTTCAAGAACTTCGGTGAGGTGCCAACTCCGGGCGAGCTCACCGACGCTGACCGTGAACTGCTCGACCTGGCTGAGCGTTCCTTCGCCGAGGTCGGCGACGCACTCGCACTGTCCCGCTTCCGCGCTGGTATCACTGCCGCAATGCACCTGGTCGGAGAGGCCAACGCCTACATTGCTGCGCAGGAGCCGTGGAAGCTAGCCAAGGATGAGTCTCAGCGCGAGCGCCTGGCCACCGTGCTGTGGACAGCACTGCAGGTAGTCAGCGATGCCAATGTGCTGCTGACCCCGTACCTGCCGGAAAGCGCGCAGAAGGTCTTCGAGACCCTGGGCGGCGAGGGGATCTGGGCCGCAATGCCGGAAGTGCAGGAAGTCCAGGACGACATGCCGGTCGAGCCGGTCGGCGCTGACCTGCCGGCAGAGGGCAGGAGCTACCCAATCATCACTGGTGACTACGTCAATCAGAAGGCCGCCTGGCGTCGCTTCGACATTGAGCCGGGTACGGCGCTGGCCAAGCCGAAGCCGATTTTCACCAAGCTCGACGCTGAGTTGGCTGAGCACGGCCCTGAGTGGGCACAGGTGAAGTAGGGGCACAGTAGAGGTATGGGAAAGCGCAAACGCAAGATTGCAGAACCCGCGGAGTATCTCACTCCGCTGTTTGACGCCCACACGCATCTCGCGTCCTGTGGGGCGCAAACTCCGGAGGAGATTGCGGCTCTCATGGACCGGGCCGCCGCAGCGGGCGTCGTCGGAGTCTGCACGGTCGGCGACGGCATGCCGGAAACCGAACTGGCCTTTGCCGCCGCGCACGCGCACCCCAACGTCTGGGCCGCCGCCGCCATCCATCCGACGCGCGCACACGAGCTTGACGACGACGCCAAGGCCCGTCTGACCGAAATGGCTGCCGACCCCAGAGTCGTGGCCGTGGGGGAGACGGGATTGGATTGGTACTGGTTGGATTCTCTCGACGGCTGCGCGTCGAAGAGCGAACAGCTGGCTGCGTTGCAGTGGCATATGGAGCTCGCAGCAACCGTCGGCAAGCCGTTGATGATTCATAACCGCGACGCCGATGAAGATCTGATGGCGGCGTTGGACGGCTACGACAATACGGTCATTTTGCACTGTTTCTCTTCGCCTATCGAGGTTGCCCGCGAAGCCATTGCACGCGGTTACCTGCTGAGTTTTACCGGCAACGTGACCTTCAAACGCAATGATTACCTGCGGCAGGCTGTGGCTGAGGCGCCGGCGGAGCAGCTGCTGGTGGAAACCGATGCCCCGTACATGACTGCAGAGCCTTTCCGAGGTGCGCGCAACGAGTCCACTTTTATCGGTCATCAGGCACGTGCGATGGCTGCGGCCCGAGAAATCGGGGCGGAAGAGATGGCGCAGATTTTGACGGATAACGCACGTCGGGTGTACGGCATTTAAGCACGTGCTGGCGTATTGCCGCCCCTGAGCTGCGGAAATGCAGCCGGGGCGGTTTGTTGTATTTCCCGTCACTTTTATCGATATATTTTAGACAACACTGAATCTTTACCGTACTGTTACAAACTGTATTTCTTTCATCTGCTAACTGCCCATCCTCCGAAAGGCTGTGACGAACCCCGTGAGTGCTGCGAAGAAGCGTCATCTCAATCGTGCTAACGACGGAGTTTCCACTTCGTCCAAGATCGCCGCAGGCGGTCTGGTCGCTGCTGTTGCTCTGGGTGGCACTGTCGCAGCGTCCAACTATGACACCATCACCGTCGAAATCGACGGCAAGGTTGAGCAAATCGCAACCTGGTCCAAGGATGACAAGGCCATTCTGCAGAAGGCTGGTGTTGAAACCACCGGTGGCGACCTGGTTCAGCGTCAGGGTGATCTCACGGACGGTGGCAAGCTGGTCTACCGCTCTGCCAAGCCGGTCACGATGATCGTCGATGGCAAGCCGCAGGAGCACAAGACCAATGCCATCACTACCGATGAGCTGATTGAAGGTCTGAAGAAGCAGGGGCTCATCTCCGATAAGGACAAGGTCGAGGTCGAAAAGGGCGAGATTTCCGCTAAGGGGGTCGAACTCGACGTCGTTCGAGCCAAGAATATTGTGCTTCACGACGATGCCAAGGACATCGACCTTACTGTCCCGGCTATGACCGTCGGTGATGTGCTGGCTCAGCGTGGCATTGAGCTGCGTGAAGATGACACCGTCGAGCCGGGTCTGGATGCTCCGGTCACCGAGGGGATGCGCATCGCTCTGTCTCGTTTGATTGATAAAACCATCACCGAGACTGAGGAGATTCCAGCTCACGAGAACATCATTGAAGATGATTCGATGTTCGAAGACGAGCGCATCGTTGAGCAGGAGGGTGAGCCGGGCCAGGTAGAGCGTCAGGTCAAGGTCACGTCTCGCGATGGTGAAGAGCTCGGACGCGAGGTCCTGGAAGAAAAGGAGCTAAAGGCTCCGGGTATCTCCACTATCCGCCAGGGCACTAAGTCCCGCATTGCGGCTCCGGCTGCCGGCTACGGTGTGTGGGATCAGCTGGCTCAGTGCGAGTCCGGCGGCGACTGGGCTATCGATACCGGTAACGGTTTCTCCGGTGGTCTGCAGTTCACCGATTCCACCTGGGCAGCTTACGGCGGTACTGAGTATGCACCGCGCGCATCGCAGGCTTCCCGCGAGCAGCAGATTGCTGTCGCTGAGCGCGTCCAGGCTGGTCAGGGTTGGGGAGCCTGGCCCGCTTGCACCGCTTCCATGGGGCTTCGTTAAAGCTAGTTCCGTCTAGTCATAACGAGCTAAACCTATTTTTTGCGTTGACCCCGTAGTATCTAACTGTGACTAAAGCAGAAGTTTCTTTCTTGGGGCCGGTCGAAGTACGCGACTTGGCGGCGCAGTTGGATATTGTCCCGACGAAGAAATTGGGGCAGAACTTCGTCCACGACGCCAACACCGTGCGTCGAATTGTCGCTGCGGCGGACTTGCCGGAGGATTCCTACCCTGTTGAGGTTGGCCCCGGCTTGGGCTCGCTGACACTCGGGCTGCTCGAACACTGCGGCCGCGCCGCGGCTGTTGAAATCGATCCGCGGCTGGCGGAGCGTCTGCCCCAGACAGTCAATGAGCGCGCCGAAGGCTGCGCACTTGAGCTCATTGAGAAAGACGCGCTGAAGGTCAGCCGCGAGGACTTTCAGACTGCCCCAGATGCTCTGGTCGCCAATCTGCCATACAACGTTTCTGTACCGGTGCTGCTGCACATGCTTGCCGAGCTACCTACCATCCGCCGCGTGCTTGTGATGGTTCAGTCTGAGGTCGCTGACCGGCTGGCGGCTCAGCCGGGCTCCAAGATTTACGGTGTTCCCAGTGTCAAGGCCGCCTACTACGGCACAGTGCGTCGCGCCGGCGCCATTGGCCCGCACGTCTTCTGGCCGGTCCCCAAGGTTGATTCCGGGCTCGTGCGCATTGACTGCTACGCCCGCTCCGACGCTCCAGAGACTCCCGATGTCTTCGGTGCCCCCGAGGCCCCGTGGGAAATCTCGCCGCAGTTCCGCGCGCGCCTCTTCCCGCTTATCGACGCTGCTTTTGCGCAACGCCGCAAGACCCTCCGGGCGGCCCTATCGGGGATTTACGGATCTGGTGCCGCAGCCGAAGAGGCGCTTATAGCAGCGGGAATTGACCCGAAGCAGCGAGGAGAGAAGCTCGAAATTGCCGACTTCGTTCGCCTCGCTGAGGCCACTCGCTAAAACTAGCTGAACTAGCTGTTGACAATCTTCTTAGCTGGTTTGTGGCCTGTGCCGTCCGCGGGAAAGGCATGGGCCAAAGCGCTGGCGAAGCGCTTCGCACGCTCGGCGTTACCCTCCGGCAGGAAGTGTGTGCCATCGCCAGGGATGAACCAATCGTTGTGCTCCGATACCTCCGAGGCCCAATCCCAAATCGCGACATTCGGGTATTCCTTGGCGACTTCCTTCAACAGCTTGTTAAACAGCTTCATGTTGGCATTGTCGTAGTAGCTGTCTGCCGGCTGATAAGTGCCGACCGTGTTCCACATGACCATCTGCCCCTCGAGGAGGTCCAGCATGGTGCGGATATTTGCCTTGATTTCCTCAGGGTTTTGTTCGTAGCCGTAATCTGGCAGCGCAGCGTAGTTCGCCGCGTCGTTGACACCCGTGGCAATGACCCAGCAGGTATCCTCATCCTGGCCCATGTTCAGCAATTCGGTGACCGACTGAACGGCGGAAGGGTAGTCCTGGTAACCCTGGTTGGTCGCGCGGGCACCAAATACGCTGTCTGTCACTTCGTTTGCGCCACGGTCGAGGTAAGTCTGGAACCCGGTGTCGGCTCCCTCCGGAATCTGGTACGGGTCGAACAGCCCAATGGAGGTCGAGTCGCCGACATGCACGACTGTTGTGCAGCGCATCCGCGCATCCTCGGAAGTCTTCGTACCCCCAGCTGATTTGCTGCCCGCCTTAGACTTCTCCGAAGCGTCCTTCGGCAGTTCCATGGCTACACTAGCGCCAGCATTGCTACCGCCACGGTTGTCAGTACCGCTGAGAAGCAATGGTGCACCGATGACAATCAGTGCCAGCATCGTAATAGTCGAGGTCGCGGGAATGGCGCCCATGTAGTGGGGCACGTACTCCTTGGCGTCCTCGTTACCAGCACGGCGTGCACGGCGTGCCTGTAGGCGTTCACGTAACGGCTCGACAATGCCGTGACGACGAATCGGGTCTTCCAGCACCACCCAGCTGATGGCGGACAACAGGATAGAACCGCCGAATACGAGTGTGCTGCTGGCCCAGGCGACAAGGGGGCTCTCTGCAGTCCCCGGCAGCCACTGGCGGGGAAGGAAAGCAATGATGGGCATATGCCAGAGGTAGATACCGTAGGAACGCTCACCCAGCCAACGCAATGGGGCGGCTCCTAGCACTCGGCTGAAGAGACTCTCGCGATTCAATCCGGCCATGATAACCAGCACGCTCGCAATGGTCACGAGGATGAGACCGCCCTGGTAGAGGAAGAGTCCCCGCTGCGAAGTCTGCGTGGCCAGCGCAAGAATGCTGGCGAGACCGATTAAGCCCAGCAGCCCGGACAGGCCGCGGTTCAAGGTTGCGGTGACGCCTTCGTGACGTCGGAAAGCAAGGGCGATAGCGAGTGCCGCGCCGAGTAGTAGCCCACCTGCGCGGGTGTCTGTTCCCTCGTAGATGCGCGTGTGGTCGGCGCCGGCGGATGCCAGCCCCCACATCAGCGCGAACGATGCGACTGTCAGTGCGATGGTAGCGGCGACGATACGACGGCGACCGCGCAGTACAGCAAAGAGCACAACCAGGATGATGGGCCAGATGATGTAGAACTGTTCCTCGATGGACAGTGACCACATGTGATCCAGTGGGCCGAGACCGGCGAACTTATCAAAGTAGGATTCACCGGCAGCGATGGTATGCCAATTGTTCATGTAAAACAGCGCGGACAGTGCCTGCCAACCAGTCTTGGCGGCGTCCTCGGGACGAAACGCGATGGTGAGGAACATAACCGAAATCAGCGTGGTGATTACGGCGGGTAGGAGTCGCCGGAAACGTCGGAACCAGAAGGTCTTTAGGCGGAAAGTGTCGTGGCGCAGCTTGGAATTGGCCAGGTTTGTGGTGATCAAGTAGCCCGACAGAGTGAAGAAGACAGCGACACCGAGTAGACCACCGCCGAAGCCCGGCACTGCCAGGTGGTAGAGGACTACGAGTGCGACGGCGATGGTACGGATTCCGTCGAGAGCCGGTACATACTGCTCGGGATGCTTTACTGGACGAGGCATAGAGGTAGGGGAGTTCTTTCAATAACTAAAAGCGCCGTGACGAAGTGTTGTCGCTGCACCAGGAAAATTTAGTGGCAAAAGAATATCCGTGAATTATAAATTACTGGCATTCACCAAGCCTCATTGGTGAATCCATCTAGTACACCCTTTTGTGGTGAGCTCACCGCTAAAGTGGGAAGAAGCGTCTAAAAGAGAGCCAAAAAGCAGCACTTACAAAGGCAGGAACACCCTTCATGCACTGTGATGACAACCCCAGTGGGGCCGAGATCGGCCGGCGCGAACCGCGCGGCTTGGCTTGGACTAAGTTCTGGCCTGACGACGACGGCTGGGTGTGCAACTGCATAGTTTTCCGCGGTGACCGATTGCTGCTTCTGCTGCGTGAATACGAGGGCTTCCTCGGCGGCCAGTGGGATTTGCCCGGTGGCAAGCTCGATGCCGGGGAAGAGCCAGCGCAGGCCGCTGTGCGCGAACTGCGTGAAGAGGCCGGCCTCGATGCAGCCGAGGTCAGCGAGTTTGCGCACTTTTCCAATCCAGATTTGGGCGGGGAGAACTTCCGCTTCCACACGGTGACCTTTCTAGTGCGCGAGGCTGATGACATGCAGACTGTTCAGCTCAGTGGCGAGCATCCGGAGTTCAGATGGGTAACCCGAGAGCAGTTTGATGAGCTGCCGGTGGCCTGGTACGTCCGGCGTGTGCTTGGCAACGTCGAATGGGGCACAATTAATACTCATCATGGCGAATCTGATTAATTGCGAGAATATTTCTAAGTCCTTCGGGCTCAAGACTCTGCTCGATGGAGTCAGCCTCGGCGTTCAAGAGGGCGACCGCATCGGCGTTGTCGGTTTGAACGGTGGCGGCAAGTCCACACTGCTAAAGATTCTGGCAGGCGTGGAGCCGGCGGACTCCGGACGTATTTCGCGAGCCAACGACATGGCCATGGCGCATGTTACCCAGGGCGCGGAGCTCGACCCGAACTCCACCGTGTTTGAATGCGTCATCGCACCGCTCGGCCTCGCTGAACACGAGTGGGCGGGTAGCGCTTCCATCCGCGAGGTCCTCGATGGCATCGGTATCAATGACCTCGGTATGGATACCAATGTCGCCAATCTCTCCGGTGGTGAGCGCCGTCGCGTTAACCTGGCGGCCGCACTGGTCCGCGATCTGGATCTGCTCATTCTCGATGAGCCAACGAACCACCTCGATATTGAGGGTGTGCAGTGGTTGGCCGATCATGTTCTTTCGCGCCGGGCAGCCCTGGTCGTCGTCACGCACGATCGTTGGTTCCTGGATACCGTTGCCACGAAGACGTGGGAAGTCCACGACGGTACCGTCGATTTTTACGATGGCGGTTACAACGACTGGACATTCGCGCGTGCCGAGCGTGCGCGCCAGGCCGATGCCGCCGAGCAGCGTCGTCAGAACCTCGCGCGCAAGGAACTCGCGTGGTTGCGCCGTGGTGCGCCGGCCCGCACCTCGAAGCCTCGCTACCGCATCGAAGCCGCCGAGGCGCTCATAGCTGATGTGCCAGCACCGCGCGATTCTGTGGAGCTGATGGCGTTTTCGCAGCGTCGTCAGGGCAAGGTGGTCGTGGAGCTGGAGCATGCGTCCCTGGAAACGCCCGACGGTAGAGAATTGCTTAACGACGTCACGTGGCGCCTGGCCCCCGGCGAGCGCATCGGCCTGGTCGGTGTTAACGGCTCGGGTAAGACGACTTTGTTGCGTGCGTTGGCGGGAGACTACCCCCTAAGCGATGGCAAGCGAATTGAGGGCAAGACGGTGCGCCTGGGCTGGCTGCGACAGGAGCTCGATGATCTGCCGCTGGATATGCGTGTGCTCGACGCTGTGGAGGACGTCGCGACCTATATTGACCTGGGCAAGAAGCAGATTAGCGCCTCGCAACTGGCTGAGCGATTGGGATTTTCCCCGAAACGGCAACGCACTCCAATCGCAGACCTTTCCGGTGGTGAGCGCCGTCGCTTGCAACTCACGCGTGTGTTGATGAGTGAGCCGAACTTCCTGCTGCTCGACGAGCCGACCAATGACCTGGACATTGACACGCTGCAGGAATTGGAAGACCTGCTGGACAATTGGCCGGGCACGCTGGTGGTCATCTCGCACGACCGCTACCTGATTGAGCGTATTGCCGACTCGACCTGGGCCCTTTTCGGCGATGGTGAGCTGACGAACCTGCCAGGTGGGATTGGTCAATACCTCCAGCGCCGCGCACAGCTGGCTGACAGGGGTGCAGGTGGCGGGGCCTCTCAAGCAAATGCCGGTAGTCCGCAGACCCGTGGCGCAGCTTCAGAGGAGGATGCCTCGAAGCTCTCGGCGGCGGAGGCTCATGCTCTCCATAAGAAGATGAGCGCCCTGGAACGGAAGATGGCGAAGCTGAGCGAGCAGGAAAGTAAGCTGCATGCGCAGATGGCGGAAGCGAGTGCTGATGTAGCCAACTTGGACACACAAAAGCTGGCGGACCTCGATCGCCGTGCTGCGGAGGTGGTTGAGCAGAAGGCAGAGCTGGAGATGGAGTGGCTGGAGCTAGGGGAGCAGCTCGAGGGCTAGCATCTTACTTCAGCTACTAGCCGAACATTTTAGGTATGAGCCGGGTACTCGTGGTCAGCGTGCCCGGTTCTTTCAATTTGCACCGTGGCGTGTTCAATCCCGTGGACGTCGTGAAGCAGTGCCTGCGCGCGGTCGAGCAATGCGTGCTCGTCGCCGTTGGGGAGCGTGTCGCAGCGCACGAGATGGACAGATGCCAGTAGGTCGCTGCCGTTGAGGGACCAGACGTGGAGATCGTGGACATCGACCACTCCGTCCAAGTCAGACAGGTCAGCAGTGATTCTCTCAGTGTCGACGCCCTTCGGGGTGTACTCCAGCAACACGTGGAGACAGTCGCGCACCAGAACGGCGGCTCGGGGGACGATGAAGAGCGCAATCACGATAGAGACCACCGAGTCGATGGCAGTCCAGCCGGTGTATGCGATAGCGATAGCGGAGATAATGACGGCGACCGAACCAGCGGCGTCGACAAGCACGTGCAGATACGCGCCGCGGACGTTGACGCTTTCCTTGGCAGCGCCGGCGAGCAGAAACGCCGCAATCACATTGGTGAGCAGGCCGATGACTGCGATGATGAGCATCGACGTGGTTTGAATCTCAGATTGCTCCACTGACCCGAATCGCCGGATTGCGCCCCAGAGAATCACAGCGGCAATGATGAAAACTGTCAGACCGTTGACGAGAGCAGTCAGAACCTCAACACGACGGTACCCGTACGTCGCGCGGTGATTGGCTCCGCGCTGGGCGATAGCCAAACCGGCAACTGCCATAAGCAGGCCTGCGGAGTCCGTCACCATATGGCCGGCATCTGCCAGCAGCGCCAGTGAACCCGAGACCAAGCCGCCGATGAGCTCGGCGAGAAATACGACAAGAGTTAGACCCGCAGCTGCGAGCAGGCGACGGGCAGGAGTATTCGCGGGGTCAATATGAGCGTGGTCATGGCCGTGTGAATGACCGTGGCCGTGTGAGTGGCCAGAGTGTTCAGTTGTGTCCATAACCCCTAATGATAACAGGGCTATTCAGCCTCCGCAAGATAGCTATCCGCCCACGCATAAATCAGGTCAGCAGCGCGCGCGGCGGACTTAGCGCGAGTGAGCAAGTGGTCTGCGCGATCCAAGCTCATCAGGGATTTTGGATAGCGAGAGACCTGGAAAATCTTCTGGGCGCTATCGATACCAACAGTCTGGTCGGTCGGGGAGTGCAGAATAAGCAGTGGCTTGCGCAGCTGGCTGAGATAAACCTCCGGGTTGTAGTCCGCCAACACTTCCAAGAACTCACGGGAGATGGGAATGCCACGACCTTCAATCTGCAGAACCTGCGTGCCGTGCTCATCGACCGTCGAAATGTCACCGGCGATGCGCACAATCGAGTGTGCCGGATCGAAGGGTGCACCGATTGTCGCTACCGCCTTGATTTTCGGCATATCGTGGCCGGCGTTCAGCGCCGCTGCGCCACCGAGCGAGTGCCCAATCAGTAGCGAGGGGGCCTCAAATTCTGCCTCCATGAACTCGTAGGCGGCCTTAAGGTCATCGATGTTGGTCTGGAACGTCGTCTCACCGAAATCACCAGTGGACTGCCCGAGGCCAGTGAAGTCGAACCGGAATGCCGCAATGCCCTTCTTCGCCAGCGCCTTGCAGGTGCGTGACGCGCCGGGCACCATCCGATTACACGTGAAGCAATGACCAAATAGTGCCCACGCGCGTGGCTTACCGTCGGGCAAATCAATCGATGCAGCCAGAGTCTCGCCTGTCGATCCCGTAAATTTTAGGTGCTTTGTTGGCATAGGTTATATCCGCGTCTCAGTGTGTGCTCAAAGTGTGTACGTTTTCGCTTAACGACGCCCGTTGTGGTGGCGACCGTACGCAATACTAAACCCGAGTACCGCAAATAGTTGAGGGATTGGCCGAAAAATTCGACCAATCCCTCAGTTGCCCAGAAGTTGTGAGTTAACGCACCGGAACCCCTGGCCCCAGCGGAATACCCGCGAGATACCACACAACAAAGAATAGGAACCAGCCCACCAGCATGCACAGCGAGTAAGGGATGGCCAGTGACATCAGCGTGCCGACACCCGCCGGCTTGTAGTACTTCTGCAGGAAGGTCAGTGCCAGCGCAAAGTACGGCGACATCGGTGTAATGATGTTGGTCGGGGAGTCACCAATACGGAATAGCTGCTGAGAGACCTCCGGGGAGACGTTGACGTACATCAGCATCGGCACCACGACCGGCGCCATCAGTGCCCACTGTGCAGAGCCCGAGGTAATCAGCATGTTGAGAACAGCCACCATCAGGACGAAGGCAGCAAAGAGCAACAGCGGCGGCAGATCCGCCTTGGTCAGGAATTCGGAGCCCTTGATGGCGGTCCACTGGCCGATATTGGACCACTTGAAGTAGGCCGTGAACTGCGAAACAGCGAAGAAGAGCACCATCATTGTGGTCAGTGTGCCCAGGCCACGTTCCATGAAGGCGGGCACATCTGCAGAGGAGGTGATGGTCTTGGCGCCAATGCCGTACGCAATACCGACCACGGCGAAGAAGAGGGCAATGGACGCCACGACGTCGGTAAGCAGCACGGAATTCAAGATGCCGTCGCCTTCGCCGCGCAGAGGCGAACCCGGGATGAACAGGGCAGCGAACCAAAGCGCCAGGAAGATGACAGCGGCGATGTTGCCGTAGCGGAGGCCACGTCGTTCGGCATCGTTGAGGATTAGCTTGTCGCGGCCATTGCTGGAGCTGCTAGATGCGGTGTTCCGCTCCTCCTTCTTGGCGTTTTCCTCGGCAGCTTCCTCCGAAGCGCCCGGTTTGGTGAATTCCGCGGCATCGTGGTCAATGTGGTCGTCGTGGACGGTCTTCTCCACGTGCTTGGTAATAAACAGTTCAGTAACGGCGGTAATAATCAGAGCCAGCACAATCGACGAGGCCATAGTGAAGAAGTAGTTGGCCAGCGGTGAAACTACGTATTCCGGATCCACGAAGTGCGCTGCATGCGTGGAGATACCTGCCAGCAGCACATCGGTGATGTTGAGCACCAGTGACGAATTGAACCCGGCCGACGAGGCGGCAAAGGCGACCATCGCACCGACAATAGGGTTACGACCAACTGCGGCGAATGAGGCGGCACCCAGCGGAATGAGAATCACGTAGACGGCATCAGAAGCGATTGAACCAGTCACGCCGGCCAGTGCAACAATGAATGTCAGCAGGACAGGGGAGTGCACCTTGGAAATTGCCGCGCGGATTGCCGAGCCGATGTAACCGGAGTACTCCGCAATTGCGACACCGAGCATGCACACCAGAATCAGGCCAACTGGTGCGAAGTCCGTGAAGTTCGTTACCGCCTCAGAGACCATCTTTTGCAGGTACTCTGCGGTAGCAAGGCTTTCCACCTCGATGATGTCACCCGACGCGGGATCCTTGGCCTGCATACCCGCAGCCTCACCGAGCCACGAAGAAACGATGACTACACCGGCAAGAATCACGAATAGCCAAAATGGATTTGGCAGTGCGTTGCCGATACGTTCCAGTGTTGCTAGGAACCCCTTTGGCTTCGGTGGCGCTTTGTCCGGTTCCAACGTTTTTGACTGTCCCATATATATAAATCCCTCTGTGTTAGACGTTGGTAAAAGGTTAGGGGAAAGTAAGTTGCGTCACAACGTAAAAGGCCAGAGGCATATGTATGTCGGGTGCGAGCAGGCGCATAAGGGAAAGTTAAGGGAATAGCTAGGGAATAGCTGTAGTGCACCTTCTTCGACTAGAGTTAATCAGGTTATGGGCAAGAAGAAGTCGAAGAAAGAAAAGGTCAGCGCCAACAACGCGGTGGTGGCCACCAATCGTCGTGCCCGCCATGACTACAACATTCTGGACACCTACGAATGCGGTGTCGTTCTCGTGGGCACTGAGGTCAAGGCGCTGCGCGAGGGCAAAGCATCGCTTAATGACGCCTTCGCGACCATCGACGACGGCGAAGTGTGGCTCCGCGGGCTGCATATCCCGGAGTACTCCTACGGTTCGTGGACTAATCACTCACCGCGTCGCTCGCGCAAGCTGTTGTTGCACCGCAAGGAGATTGACACCCTGTGGGGCAAGGTCCGCGATGGCAACAACACGCTTGTACCCCTGAAGCTGTATTTCACCGACGGCCGCTTGAAGGTCGAGCTCGCACTCGCCCGCGGTAAGCAGGATTATGACAAGCGCCAGGACATCAAGCGCCGCACGGAGGAGCGCGAAGCTACTCGTGCGCTGGGCCGTCGTGTGAAGGGCATCAAGGGGTAAAAGAGGTCTTCATTAGAAGAAACCCTTTTTAGAAGGGGAACTCAGTCGCATCGACTGGGAGGATGAGTAGGCCAATGACGTTTTCGTGACGGTCAAAGGCAACTCGAGCCATCCATTCGCCAGCCTCATGTTTGAGGGTGGTGATGACGAGACTTGTGCCGAGAATCTTCGACAGGAGTTTCTGCGAGGTCGGTTCCTTAGTCCTGGTTCCCCCGAGGCTGGTGACTTGGGTGTCGTCGAAAGATTCGAACGCCCCAGTCTCGGTGAGAACATCTTCCCAGACAGAGTAGATAGTGGACCAGGGGAGATCCTTCCGGAGCTTTGGGGAGATCATGCTTACGGTTTCTGCTTCTTCACCGTTGATGATGTGGCGAAGGAATTTTTCGCCGAGTTCGGCGATATGTGTAGTTTTTGTGGCAGTCATCAATTCTCCTGAAACGGGGTTTTGGACACTTCCGAACCGTTTGAATGCCGCTTGCCGGGAGATATTGAGTACATTTCCAATCTCTGCCCATGAATGGCCCGCTGCGCGAGCCTGCACCACGGCATCTTCAAGTTCTTGTTCGGCAATGTTCGTTGCTTGCAGTCGGTGACGGATTGTCGTCAATGGATCCATGACTGCAGTCAACCATTAGTTGACATCGTTGTCAACTCTAAGTTGACATGTGGGGGGGGGCTGCTGGCTGTATGACGAGGTCTGTTGACTTTCCTCGTCGTAAAGCGTTATCCTTGAACATCCTTTGAGTGCTACGCACTTTCCCGTGCTCGAAGGCATTGTATGGGGCTGACATGGTTTCGACACCGTACAGTGAGCCAGGGGAAGCGTGCCGGTGCAGGCTAGAGACCACCGTTAAGCGTCGTAGCAACTGATTAAGCGCCGAGAACACTCAGCGCGACTACGCTCTCGCTGCCTAATTAAGCGACTAGCGTGTCTGTCAGACCGGGCTTGCCCTTTGGTCCGGACCCTGGCATCGACTTAAAAGGGCTCGCCCGATGGGTGTGCCGTAAGGCTCATCGGGGATCTTCTTACTTGCGGCTGGGCCCGTCATTCGGACATGTTTGCCTGAGCCGAAGGGTCGAGTAGAGGCGATTGTGCGAACTGCGCACGGAGAAGCCCTGGCGAGTTGGCGGTGGACCCGAGTTCAATTCTCGGCAGCTCCACAAACAGCAATTCCCCTGGTCGGTGATGACCGGGGGTTTTGTTGTATCCGGCCTGGTAGTGACTGTTTTTAGTCTACACGATTAATGCCCTGTAGTGGACTCGGATACACTGGAATCTGGCACAAATCTGGCATATCTGGCACAAATCTGGCACGCGCAGCATGACCACTACAGGCGGAAACAATGGCATTCGGCAGTATTCGAAAACTCAAGTCTGGAAGATTCCAGGCGCGCTACACCTACCGGGGGCAAGACTGTAAAGCCCCAGACACTTTCAAAACTAGGAGCCTGGCGCAAGGCTGGCTGAACGAAGAAGAGAAACTGATTAGTTTCAATGAGTGGACGCACCCGGAGCAGCGCGCGGCGGAAGAACAGCTAGCGCAGCAGCGCCACGCCCTCACCGTGGAAGCATGGCTAGATCAGTATCACGATGGGCTTACGGTCCGCGCGTCTACGCTGCAGACTTATCGGCGTACCGTCCGCAACCGCATTACCGCACCGCTGCCCCCTGGTGACGCGGACCCGGACATTACCCGGCTTGCCGACATTCCCCTTGTGGAATTAAGCAAAGCTGACATTTACGGGTGGTGGGACGCTATCACCCGCGCTTATGACACACCAGAGACAAACCAAAAAGCCTATGTGCGGCTTAAGGCAGCGTGCGACGAAGCAGTACGGCGGGAACTGATAGACCGTAACCCGGTGGAGATCGCGGCGGCTAAGCGGCGCAGCACACGAGAATTACCGTACCTGCCGACCACGGAAGAGTTACACGCCGTCGTAGACGAAATGCGGCCGTCGTACAAGCTGCTAACTGTCCTGTGCCTGTTCCATGGTTTGCGTATCGGTGAAGCAATCGCCCTGGAAGTAGACGATGTTATTTGTGATGTGCCGGTGCCGTATGCCCCTCGGTACTCAATTCGGGTGAAGCAGAACGCGCAGCGCATTACCCCAGACGAGGGCCCCACATTCATGCTGCTACAAAAAACTAAGAGCCAGGCGGGGAACAGGCAGGTGCCTTTTATGCCGTCCATGGTGCCGCTGCTGTGGGAACACATGGCGAAGCACGTGGCACCGGACCCGGTGGAACTCAACCAGGCAGCCGACCTCGGGGGAGGTACACGCCCGGCGCGATTACTCACCACCACAATCAAGGGTGAAATTGTTTTTGACACGTCTTATAGGGCCGTGTTGGAGCGGGCTGTAAAGCGTGCGGGCGTGTCGGAGCGGATTAAACCGCACTCGGGTAGGCGCTGGCTGGTGACCCGTCTTGCGGAAGAGGGTGCGCATGTAAAAGAGATTGGCCGGATCCTTGGAGATGATGATTTGAGTGTGATTATGGGCATTTACATGCAGGTTCGCGCCGAGCGGACAACGGAGCTTATGGGCATTGTGGACGCGTCGGTTACAGCAGCGCAGCCGAAAGAGCAGGGGTAAAAAGGGGAGAAGTGAGCGGTATGGACTTTGAAAAGCAGCGGCAGTTAGAACAGTTGGTTTTGTCGGCTCCTGGGGTGGCGCTAAAGCGGGCGGCGGTGGTGTTTCGGTGCCCGGCGCGTGGGTGCTTACTGGGGGCGGGCTTCCAAGTTGGGGGTCGGCTATGGGCCGTGCGGAAAACAGTGCTCTATGTAGACCCCTGGGAAACTGACGCCCACCGCGGCCCGGAGGGGCTGCCCCCTGAAGTTTCAGCCGGGGAGATTGGCGCCCTCCTGGACACCCTTCGGCTAAGTTACGACGTCGGCCGCGCCGGGCGGTTAGCCGGGTCCGATTACCGGGTTGGGGCGCACTGCTCGCGGGTACTGGGGGATTATGACGCCCCAGATAATGACACGCGGGTTAGCTGTAAACACCTTGAGGGGCATTTAACCGACGCTGATTTTCTCCTCGGCGTTCAGCGCGTGCGGGAGGGGAGCCCGGAGAAGAAAACCATCATGTTTAATCCGGTGGCGGTGGCACTTTCCGACTTGGCAGAGGATACGGAATACCTAGCGCACAAATGGGACTAGCCACCCCCGGGGTGGGCCTGTGCTACCCTGGCGGTTGCAACTATTGCGCTCGCCGTCGCTATGGCAGACCCCGATAAATGAGCACCCGGGCTAGACCCTATAGGAGGGTTTAACCATGGTGCGTAAAACACCGTCTGTCACTAACACAACCGCCGCACGCCGCGGCCTAAAGCCCCGACACATGGGCAGCGTCAAAGAAGCAGCAGAGCGCTGGGCAATCAGTGAGAAAACAATCCGGCGCATGATTAACGCCGGGGAACTCACCGGCTACTACCCAACACCCCGCACCCTACGTGTGGACATGCTCGAGCTGGACACGCTTTTGGAGTCCCGCGCCACCCGCAAGGTGGTGGCCTAACAATGGACTACCGGGAACTTGCACTAACCTACAGCCGCATAGATCTAGACATCTACAAACTATCTGTAGATGACTGCACAGAGTTCGATTCACCGAACGCCCACCTGATAGACCAACTGCAGCTAATCATCGACACCACCGCCGAGCACTTAGAAGTACTGCGAAACATCGCAGAGGGCTACGACTACCACGGAATCATTGCCCCACTACGACGGTTCACCGATGACCTAACCGACGCCAACGAAGCACTATGGCGCGCGGAGGACTAGACGATGACCAACAAAGAAAAACCCACCGGGGCGGGGCAGCCACCGGCAGGCGCAGGCGCCACTAACACTACCCGCACCCTGCAAGAACACGCTATAGACTACGCCCGGCGAGGCCTGGCAGTCCTGCCACTTAAACCGCGGGACAAAATGCCCATACACGCCGCCGGAGGGCAAGGGGGATTCCACCAAGCAACCACCAACCCCGACCAAATCCGCGCCTGGTGGAGCCAACACCCCAACGCCAACATCGGGGCACGGCCACCAGCCGGGTGCATAATCCTGGACGTTGACCCAGGCAACGGCGGCGCCACAACATGGGCCGCAACCGTCCCCGACGGCTACCAACCAGAACACCACACGTTCACAACCCGCACCGGCTCCGGCGGGTGGCACGCCTGGTACCTCCTGCCATTCGACCGGCCCACCCGCAGCACCGCCGGGGACGGCATAGATCTACGAACACACCGCAACGGGCACGTAGTCATGCCGCCAAGTATCCACCCCACCACCGGGCAGGCATACCAACTACAAGGAAACCACTGGCCCCCAGCACCACTACCAAAATACTGGTGGCCGCGCGTCTACAAACCCATAGAAACACCCCGCTACACCAGCCCGGCGCGCCGGGCGGCGATGATACAGCGCGCCCCGGAGGTCATAGAGAACGTACGGCGCGCCCCCAACGGAGAGCGTAACCGCACCCTGTTTGTGGCGGCGTGCCGCCTGTTTGAAAACGGGCTAGACGCGCTCGGGCCGGAACTGTTCGACGCAGCCCGAGACATAGGACTGGGAGAAAGAGAAATACAAGCAACCCTAAACAGTGCCGCGCAGCGGGTGCGACACACGCAGGGGAGGGCCGCATAATGGCAGAAGCAGACTTCACACCGGCGACAGTGACTAACGATAAGTTTTGTGAGCTGGTAGGCCGGGACGTTTGGCCGGTGTTCCACAGCCCCCGGCTACCCGAAGAACCAGCGGCCCAACTAGTCGGGTACCGCTACACACACAACGGTGACACCACACTCGCCTACTACCAAAAGAATTGGTACCGGTGGGCCGGGACCCACTGGGGCCAAGTGGACGAAGACGATGTACGCGCCGACCTTAGGAAAACCCTGGCGATGGCGGCAGTCATCGACAAAAACGGCAACAAAAAACCCTGGCCCGTCAACCGTAGAAATATTGGGGAGATAATCGACGCGCTAAAAGCACTCGTTAATGTCCCCAGCAGCAATGACACCCCCTGTTGGCTAGCACCCCGCAACGGTGACCCCAGCCCGGCGCGGCTGCTGTTCCTGCAGAACAAAATAGTCGATGTGGACACCCGCGCCACCTACGACCCAACGCCGCGGGTGTTCAACATGGCGGCCGCCGCCTACAGCTACGACCCGCACGCCACATGCCCAACCTGGCGGAAGTTTCTCACAGATAGTTTCGCCGATGATCCGAAAGCTGTGGAGTTTCTACAACAATGGTTCGGCTACGTCCTTTCTGGTGATACCAATCAGCAAAAAGCGGCGCTGCTAACCGGCGCCACCCGGGCGGGAAAAGGGCTGATTACCGGGACGCTATCAGCACTGGTCGGTGAAGCCAACTGCGCCAGCGCCAAACTAGGCGAACTGGCGGGGAAATTCGGCATGGAGGAACTACTAGGTAAGAAGCTAGTTATCGTTGGTGACGCGCGTACGACCAGCAAGGAAGCACAAAATGCGGCGGAAACCCTGCTGAACATCACGGGTGAAGATCCCGTAGGTGTTAACCGCAAGCACATTAAGGTGCAGACAGTAAAGCTCGGTGCCCGTGTGATGGTGTCTAGTAACGAAACGCCCCGCATTTTTGACGCCGCCGGGGCGCTACCGGGCCGGTTCGTTTGCGTACACATGCCTATAAGCCACTTGGGTAGGGAGGACCCCAACCTACCGCGGCAGCTACGGGCAGAATTACCGGGGATTCTCAATTGGGCGCTAGACGGCTACGACCACTTACGCAAGCAAGGCAGGTTCACAGAACCCGACGCCACCGCCGAGGTGCAAGACACCATGAGAGAACTCGGCAGCCCCGTGGCGGGGTTTGTTAAAGATTGCTGCACAGTCACCGGCGACCATGGCGACTACGTGCGACAAACGGATCTCGGCGCCGCGTATCGGACGTGGTGCGCCAATAACGGGTTGAAAGCGTCCAACCTTACAGTTCTGCGCAGTGAGCTAAAGTCTGTGGCGCCAACCGTGGCGTACCGCGATAAACCACCAGCCGGGGAGACTGGTACCCGCTGGTATCACGGTGTGCAGCTGACGAAAACAGCCGATGATTTGAGACTAGAGGGGCTGCAGAGCTAGAGCAGCCGACGGAGACGCCCCAACGCGCCGGGCGGCCCTTACGATAGCCGTAACGGTTGGGGCCCGTCGGCCCCGCTGGTGTCGGGCGTGTGGAGAGGGCAGGGGGCTACCAACGGGGCGGAAACACGTTCGCCACACGACTGGAACACGGCTGGAACACGTCAAAAACAGGCGTGACCAGGGGGTACACAAAAAACACGTTTTTTCGCCTACTTACTCCCAGAAAATATATCGGGCATGTATGGAGTAATAGCCATTGTTTTTACGACAATTGTTAAAAAAACGTGTTTTTTGTGTACCTGCTGGTTAGAGGGGGTTTTACGTGTTTAGATTGTGTTTAAACGTGTTTTTGTGTGTTACATCACATGCCCGGCGCGCCGGGCGGCCCTGTGGTTAAAGGCCCCTGGGGGCTATCCCCGTTATGGTCGTAGCCCCGGCCCCCGTCGGTGTAGGCGTGAGGGCTGGCTACAGGTCTGGAGTTGTATGCCCCAGGGGGATAACCCCCGGCCCCAGGACGCAAGGCCCCCGGTAGGCAATGGCGCTAGGGGTGCGCCTGACCGTGGGGATCCAGGCCCAGGGGGTGACCCCCTCCCCAGCCCGTCGTGCCGGCCGGTTGGCATTGCTGCGCTGGTTATGTACGGGTTTGGCTGTTTCCGCACTTTCTCTAGTGCGTAGCAGCAGATAGCAGTGTGAGACGTTCGACACCGCGAGAAAATGTTTGCGAAGTGAACTAGTATGAAAACATGATGGTTCACACCGCAAACACACCTGAACAACAGGCTATAGAAACCAGACTCACCACAGCACTAACCACTATTGCGCGCCTGGCAGAAAACCTTAATGACCTTATCGGCGGTCATGGTCGTGTCGCTAGGTTCGGGGAAATCAGGCGGCGTAATCCACGGTCAACACCACCGTGCAATCTGTCTTGGCTGCAGTTGTCGATAGAGCTGCAGGACCTACTTAAGTGCGGCGTGCTGCAGGCGCGCGCTGACAGTCTCACAGGTGTTCCACGCGATCGCAGCGGTGAAGCACTTGCTTGGTGGCTAGCAGGCCACAGCAACCAACTAGCAGCACAGCAATGGGTTACCTCGGCCCCGTGGTGGTCCCTGCGCTCGGGCAGTAACGGGGTCTCATGGCTCGATGAAGTGGAGCTGTATGCCGATACCCTGCAGAACGCTATCAATCCACCCGAAAAGCACCCACCGGCAGGCAGCACGTTAGAGGTCGCAACCTGGTGTGATGTGTCTGCTACCTCGGTTCGCAATTGGCGGCGCGCTGGAAAACTACAAGGATTCTGGAACGGCAAAAAGTGGACCTACCGAACTGCCGATGTAATGGCAGTCAAAGAGATGATGGAGCAGCGCCGGGCAGGGTAGTCGGCACCGGATAAGCCGGGGTGTGCTGCAGTCTGCACCCGGTGTGCGGTCATCTTGACCGTGCAGGCCCCGGGAAATCTTAGGGCGGTGGCTCGCCCGCGACTCTCTCGGCTCCTGGTGCTGGCTTGTCTCTCTCTCCTTTTGTTTTGTAGCGCTAATTATGTAGGTGGCGGGTGCTAGGCGTTTTGGCGCGCGGTAATCCGCATGCCGGGTTATTCTGTCGGTGCCCCTGTTGACTGTGAGACTGTGGCGATAGCCCTACTGCTGGCAGCGCATTCCCCCCCCCTGTTGCTGGCGGTAGGGCGCTTTTTGTCTCGTTGAATTTTACGCCGGTGTAAGATTCCGTGCGCGTGTGGGGCTTACTCTGACCTTCGTCAAAGGGGTCAAATTGACCCCATAGCTTCCGTGCGCGTAAGGGCCTTAAGTCGGAAACCCGACCTAAAACCCCTGTTCACAAACGCATTCTAAGGCGTTGAACGACGGCAGCACGTACCCTAACACCCCTTAATCGCTTACAGGGTGTTCTACAGCACCGGCCCAACCTGCGATTATGTAAAAACCTGGTGATTCTTACACTTAGCATGGCCGGGCCGGTCACTTAATTCTCTAGTTGCTGTTGGTATCGCCCGACGCGGCTTGGTAAGCGTCACGGGCTGATTCAAGGGCGGTCTGTATGTCCTTAGCCACATCGCGGCCTGCGATACGGCTAAGTGTGTCGGTGAGGGTGTTCACATGCTCAATGGTGAGCGGCGCGCCCTCGTTGAGTTCCTCGGTTAGTGGGAGTTCTGGGCAGACGATACTTGCGGTGAGTACCTGCAGTTCTCGGAGTGCGTGGGCGGTGTAGCTGGACATAATTGTGTTGATCCTTTCTAGTTGGTTCGGCGGCTGTTTTTGGAAAATGTGGCACAAATCTGGCACGCGCGAATGGTTTGGTATCTGATTAGGTCAACTACCTGGGGCGGAGTGGTTTTGTAGTGGAACCTCGGCAGCTCCACAAATGGAAATCCCCGGTCATTACGACCGGGGATTTTTCGTTGTACTTGAAGACGTCTGAGCGACGTCGAAAGACCTTAGAAGGTGCTCTTGTAGACGTTGGCGATAGTGGTGCCAGCAACTGCCGAACCGTGGAAGGTCGGGTGGTTGGTCATGTTGTAGGAAGCAACATCGGTATCCAGAATTGCGGAGACCTGACGCTCACCGTCCGGACCGCACATTGCGACGTCGATGTTGGTGACCTCCTTCATGTTGACGAAACCGATACCGGATTCAGCGGCAGCACGCATCTGGCGGTTCTGCAGAGCCATCTCAAAGTGGTGCATACCGGCAGCCGGAATGTGCGGTGCAAAACCTGCGGCGTTAACCGGGCAAGCGTAGTGAGTCGGGTCATTAGAGGTGAAAGCCGGGTAACCAATCAGCATGACGCGAGCAGTTGGGTTAGCGGCCTTGATCTTCTCCACAGCGGCCACAACGTTGGTGGTGTACAGGTCATCCTGAACCGGCATTGGCAGCACAGCGCCCTGCATCGCGTCATTGGCGCCAACGTAGATGGTTACTAGCTGGGTAGCCGGGCCGAGGGAGCCCTGAGCGATGGCGTTGTCAACCTGGCCCATCAGGGACTTCTGCGGCTGAGTCGGCATGAAAGCGGTAGTGCCGTTGCAGGAGTAGTCGTGCAGTTCAAGACCAGTCTCACGAGCAACGTGAGAGCCGATGTTCGAGACCGAAATCGGGCAGCCACCACGGCCCGGTACGGCTGGATCGGACTGACCCGGGTTAGCAGCGAAGGAATCGCCGAAGGCAACGTAGTTACCAGTAGGAAGAGCGTTGGCAACACCACCGGTCAGGAGGGAGGCTGCCAGCGCAGAAGCTGCAGCTGCCGAGGCTGCTGCACGGCGAACAACGTTGTTCTTCATAATTAAAAACCTCTTAGTTGAAAACCTATAGAAGGAAAAACTCGCGCTACACTCGCGATTTCTTCGCCACAGACCGTCCCTGGAAGAACCAAGTCCGACAGAACCAAGTCCGACAGAACCCTGAGCGGATACTTAGAGACGCGCCTTTATCACTTTGTTATACAACTAGGTTCTAAGTCCGATGTCAACCGGAATCAGCTAGTTATATGTATATTCGGCGCTTTCAATACCTCTTTTTGTCTCTTATCGCTGGTAGGTGGATTTATGAGGCGCTTCCGAACGTGGAATACAACGCAGCGATGACACCATCGGCTACCCCAGAACCATCTTTTAGCTCAATCTCATCTTCAGCAAAGGGTCCACGCTCATCCAGTTCCGCCTCTGTGGGGCGAGGCTGAATCAGCGTTAGGTGTGGACCTTCACTGATAACGCCACTGAAAAGACGTGCCTGACGAGCCGCCTCACCATCCGCCTGTGCCCGCACCTCGTCCAGGGGCGCGCCCTCAAAGCTGTCTGCCTGCTCCGGGGCGATGACCATAATTTCCTGCGCTAACACGGCACCGACGACACCTGCCGGCCAGGATGTCCGAGCGATAAAGTCCGCCAACTCAGGGCTACCACCTTCAATTCCCTCGGGGAGAGGTTCCTGCGCAACGACAGTCAATGGGGCGCTGTCAATCAGCTCGTCGGCAAGCACGTCAGCAAGCGCGGCGGTGGGGACGAGGGCGAAGAGGCTCGGAGCGCGGTCCCAACCTTCGGCGTGGACGTATTCGACAGCTTCGCGCACGGCGCGATTGAGTGCCTGCTGGCTGAGATGAGTCTGAGTGCCGTTGTTTTCGCTCATGACGCTTGACGACGCCCCTTTCCTGGCAACGCTGTATTAACAGCATCCTTAGTCAAATGTTAGGAACTTTATTTAGAGTAGATGACAGATAAGCGTACGACCGACTTACCAGCTCGCTGGCAAGTCAAGCTCAACTCGAACAGGAGAGACGTTGTCTCTAAACCAGACTCGACCGAGACGATCGGCGGGTGGCCGCCCGGGGTGGCTGGCAATTACCGTGTTGGTGATTGCCGCGCTGACCTTTGTTATTCCAATCGCCGTCAATTTTTATACGGACTTTCAGTGGTTCGGTGAAGTGGGCTATCGAGGGGTATTCGCCACCACGTGGCTCACTCGTATCGTCCTGTTTATCACTGTAGGCCTGATAACGGGCGCACTGACATTTCTATCTATGTGGCTGGCGTGGCGCTCGCGGCCCGTCGACCTCGGACTGACGGATCCACGCAGCCCGCAGGCAGTGTACCGACGGATGGCTGAATCCGGTTCGAAGTCGATGTTCACCACGCTGCCCGTTGTATTCGGCGTACTCGGTGGCCTTGTGGGGCAGGGTAATTGGCAGACGGTGCAGCTGTTCTTAAACCGGCAGTCCTTCGGTGAGACTGACCCGCAGTATGGCAAGGACTTGGGCTTCTACGCATTCCAGTTGCCGCTGTGGTCGTACATCGTTTCGACGCTGGTTGTCCTGGTAGTTATTGCGTTCCTGCTGTCGCTGGTGACGCATTACTTCCTTGGTGGCATCCGCCCAGGTAACCCGACTACAGGGGAGAAGACCCGCGTTTCCAATGCGGCTCGTGCGCAGTTGGCGTGCTGGGCCGGTGTTTTCATGCTGCTCAAGGCTGTGTCTTACTGGCTGGACCGCTATGAGCTGCTGAATAACAAGCAGAAGACCTTCACCGGTGGTTCCTACACCGATATCAATGCGCTGCTGCCGGCGAAGATTACGCTGCTGGTCATCGCAATCGTCGTGGCCGCTGCATTCTTCGCGGCCATTTTCCTGCGCAATCTTTCTATTCCGGCGTTTGCCACCGTGCTGATGTTGGTTTCCGCCGGTCTGATTGGCGTGGCCTGGCCGATGGCAGTTGAGCAGTTCTCGGTGAACCCGAACCGCGCTTCCAAGGAACGCGAATACATTGCGCGCAATATTGAATCGACGCGCTACCACTACGGGCTTACCGACGACAAGGTGAAGGTCGAGCGCGACTGGGGCGTTCCGGCTGAAAAGGAAGGCGATAAGGAAGCCGCGAAGGAAGGTGCGGACTCGATTTCCCGCGATGCCGCTACTCTGGCCAATATCCGAATCCTGGATCCGGAAGTGCTGCCACGTACCTTCACGCAGCAGCGTCAGCTGAAGAACTTCTATGGTTTCTCCGATCCGCTTGCCATTGACCGCTACCAGATCGATGGCGCGTCCCGTGACTTCATCGTCGCTGCTCGTGAACTGAACCCGCAGACGCTGCAGGGTAACCAGACTGACTGGATTAACCGTCACACGGTCTATACCCACGGCAATGGTTTCGTTGCTGCGCCGGCTAATAAGGTCGACGAGGTTGCTTCCGAGTCCGGTTCCGCCCGCGGCGGTTACCCGCTGTATACCGTGGCTGACCTGTTCGAGTCCGAGGACCCGAACGGCATGAACCTGGACCTGAAGCAGCCGCGTATCTACTACGGCCCGGTTATCGCCAACAGCGATGCCGACTATGCGATTGTTGGCGGTAACGGTGACGGCAAGGACTATGAGTACGATGCCGACGGCCGTAACTTCACCTACGACGGTGAGGGCGGTGTTGGCGTTGGCGGACTTGCCAGCCGCATGATTTTTGCCACCCGTTACCAGGAGCTGAACATCCTGCTGTCCGACCGCATTGGGCCGGACTCCAAGATCATCTACAACCGCGATCCGCGTGACCGTGTTCAGAAGGTCGCCCCGTGGCTGACTACTGACACCAAGACCTACCCGGCTGTAGTCGATGGCCGTATGAAGTGGATTGTCGACGGCTACACCACGCTGGCCAAGATGCCGTACTCCCAGCGCATGAGCCTCCAGGAAACCACGCAGGACTCCATTAACCCGGATGGCACTCCACGCCCGCTGCCGAACAGTGAGGTCAGCTACATCCGCAACTCGGTCAAAGCGACCGTCGATGCCTACGATGGCACTGTTGAGCTCTACGAGTTCGATGAGAAGGATCCGGTGCTCAAGGCCTGGGAGGGTGTCTTCCCGGATGTGGTGAAGCCAAAATCGGAGATTTCCGAGGAGCTGCAGCAGCACCTGCGCTACCCGGAGGACTTGTTTAAGGTTCAGCGTGAGCTGATGGCTAAGTACCACGTCAGCGATCCGGGCGTGTTCTTCGCCAATGACTCCTTCTGGTCCGTCCCGTCCGATCCGACCGCGCCGGAAGAGCAGAACCTCTCCCAGCCGCCGTACTACGTTGTCGCTTCCGATCCGAAGACCGGAAAGCCGAGCTTCCAGCTGATTTCCGCCTTCCGCGGTCTGGAGCGCGAGTTCCTCGCCGCCCAGATGAGCGCTTCCTCCGATCCGGAGACGTACGGTCAGATCACCATCCGTGCCCTGCCGACCAACACCCAGACTATGGGTCCACGGCAGGCGCAGGACACGATGATGTCCGCAGATGAGGTCGCCCAGGACCGTACTCTGCTCGAGGGCACGAACGTGGTCACCAACGGTAACCTGCTGACGCTGCCGGTCGGCGATGGCGAGATTCTCTACGTCGAACCGGTCTACACCCAGCGCAAGGGCCAGGAGACCGCATTCCCGAAGCTGCTGCGTATTCTCGTCGCTTACCGCGGTCAGGTGGGCTACGGCGCCACGGTCACTGAGGCTCTGAGTCAGGTCGGTATCGATGCTTCCGCCGCGACCAAGGTCCGCGGTGAGGAAGAGACTGAGGAGCAGTCGGCGGATAAGGACAAGGATGCCGCCGACGCTGAGTCCGACGACGAGGCACCGAAGGAAGAGCGCAAGGTTGATGTCGCCGCGCGTGACGACGCCGCTCGCCGTATCTCCGACGCACTGCAAAAGCTTAACGACGCTCAGAAGAACGGTGACTACGCGGCGCAGGGCCAGGCACTTGCCGAGCTCGACCGCGCTGCCGCTGACTACCAGAAGGCCAACGGGCAGTAAGGTTTACAGAGAGTAAGGCTTGCAACGGGAGATTAGCCGAGAATCATAGGGTCTTATGGTTCGCAGAGTCCCCAGGTTGTAGCGAAACTGGCTATGACCTGGGGATTGGTCTTTGTTGGAAGGTCCGTGCTACAGTTACATCTCGTTGGCCGGAGAGGTCAGCACCCGCTGTGAGTGCTTGTAAAAGCCAGGACAGTTGACGCGGGGTGGAGCAGCTCGGTAGCTCGCTGGGCTCATAACCCAGAGGTCGTTGGTTCGAATCCAGCCCCCGCCACTAAGAAGAGACCCCTACCGGTGTAAACGCTGGTAGGGGTCTTCGTTATTCGGGGGTCAAATCACCGTTTTTCAGGGTTAAGTAGCAAAAAGTGTGTCCGCTCGGCGTGTTGCGGGGCGGGCACACCGTTTGTTACTTCATGGGGCCTTTTCTGATTCCTAT
>NZ_JASPJI010000050.1:0-1465 GCF_030232285.1 Corynebacterium sp. MSK047
GGCTCTTCCGGTTTCGGAGTGCGTAGCGGGGTGAAGAAGACCACGGTGGGTTCAGCGGGTCACCACAACATATAGGGGTCCCCGGTGTGAAGATGAAAGTTCCTACACAATCATCTGAACACACCAGGGACCCGCACCGTGAAGCCTACTGGCAACCTCGTCGCCGACACCATCTGCCGCACCGCCGAGATCGGCTTGACGATCACCGGTGCCGCCGACGCGGGCACCATCACCATCATCGATGCCGCACCGGTGGCCGTGAGCAATACCTGCCCCGAGTGCGGGCACCCAGGGAAGCTACGCGATCACATCCTCCGCCGGCTCGTTGATCTTCCCGTCGTCGGCTTCCCCACCCGCCTGGATGTCCGCGTTCCCCGCTTCCTGTGCACAGCCACGTCGTGTCCGAGGAAGATCTTCCAGACATCCCTGGCCTGCGCGGATGACGGATCCAAGCTCACCCACCGCGTCACCCGCTGGATCCTCCAGCGCCTGGCGATTGACCGGATGAGTGTCTCTGCCACCGCCAAAGCACTCGGCATCGGCTGGGACCTGGTCAACCAGGTCGCACTCGATGCCTGCCGCCAGCTTGTCTACGACGACCCGCACCACCTGGACGGGGTGCGCATCCTCGGCGTCGATGAACATGTCTGGAAGCACACTCGAAAGCCCGGTCAGCCGTCGAACCTGGTGACCATCCTCGTCGACCTCACCCCACTGGTCGACGGACGTGGTCCGGCCCGACTGCTGGACCTGGGTCCCGGACGCAGTGCGGAAGTGCTGCGCACCTGGCTGCAGGAACGCGACCCTAGCTTCCGCAGCCAAGTGCAGGTGGTGACCATGGATGGCTTCACCGGCTACGCCTCCGCCGTCGACCAGGTCCTCCCGGACGCGACCAAGGTGATGGATCCGTTTCACGTAGTCCATCTGGCTGCCGACAAGCTCACCGGCTGTCGGCAGCGACTCCAACGAGAGACCACCGGACGACGCGGACGCAAAGACGACCCGCTGTACAAGTACCGCCGGACCTTGTTGACCAGGACGAACTACCTCACGCAGCGGCAGAAACAACGACTCGACCTGTTATGGGCCACCGACGATGACTACGTGGCACTCGAGGTGACCTGGCTGTTCTACCAGGACATGATCGCGGCGTACGGGCATCCGAAGAAATCAGAGGGCAAGAAGCTCATGAGCCGGGTGATCAACAGCCTGCGTAAGGGACTACCCGCAGGTCTGGAGGAGCTCGCCCAACTGGGGCGCACCTTGTGGCGCCGACGTGAGGACGTGTTGGCCTACTTCGATATCGGCGCGTCCAACGGGCCGGTCGAATCCATCAACGGCAGGCTCGAGCACCTGCGCGGGATCGCCCTGGGCTTCAGGAATCTCAACCACTACATCTTGCGGTGCTTGATCCACTCCGGACAGCTGCAGGGGAAGATCAACGCACTCTAAAAACGGAAGAGCC
>NZ_JASPJI010000051.1:0-1419 GCF_030232285.1 Corynebacterium sp. MSK047
GCTAACCGGAGACGGGCACGAGGAGTGAGAAGAGCGTTCGGATGGGTCATCAATTGGCCTCCGCCGCGGTCTTCGTAAGCGCGCGTCTGGTGAGAAGCATGATGACGAGAGCGATCGCTGTCAGCACCGAAGCGACCCAAACCGGCGCGAGCAGCCCCAGCCCGGTCGCGAGCCCGAGCGCACCAAGCACGGGCCCCGCTGCAGCTCCGATATTCAATGCTGCGGTTGCGTACGAACCGCCCATCGTTGGCGCACCCGATGCTGCATACAGCACACGCGTGATCAGAGTACTGCCGACGCCGAACGACAGGAATCCCTGAACGAGGACGAGGACGATAAGCGCAACGGGATGAGATGCGACCACTGCCAACACGATCCAGCCTGTCAGCAATAGCGGTCCGCCGACTGCGAGCACGAGGCCAGGTCGTTGATCTGATAGTCGTCCTGCGATCGTGACGCCAAGGAACGATCCGATGCCGAACATCACCAGCGCGACGGACACCCACGCTTCGGCCAAGCCCGCGGTCTCGGTCACGATGGGTGCCAGGAAGGTGAATGCCGCAAAGGTCCCTCCGTTGATCAGCGCTCCGAGTGCCATGGCCAGGATGAGCCGCGGCGTCGCCAACTGGCTGAGCTCGACACGGAGCCTTGGTGAGGTCGCGCTAGTCTCGCTCCGACCAACATTGTTCGTGACGCCACGAATGACTCCAACGGCCGCGGGAATACAGAGGATGGCGATCGCCCAGAACGTCGTTCGCCAGCCCAGCGCTGTGCCGAGCAGTGCCCCGGCGGGGACGCCCACGACGGTTGCGATCGTCGTGCCGGAGAGCAGGATCGACAGTGCACGCCCCTTCTGGTTCGCTGGCACGAGGGTAGTGGCCGTGCTCAGTGCTACGGCGAGGAATCCTGCGTTTGCGAGAGCGCTGAGCACCCGGGTGATGAGCAGGAGAGAGAACACTGGTGTCATCGCTCCGATGACGTGGCTTCCCGCGAACACGAGAAGGCAAACGATCAATGTGAGCCGCGGTGGCCAACGGCGAGCGAATGCCGCCATCACTGGCGCGCCGACGACCATACCGACTGCGAATGCGGAGGTCAGCAGGCCCGCAGTGCCGACCGAGACGTCAAGTTCGGTCGCGATCGCGGGGAGCAATCCCGCGAGCATGAATTCTGAAGTGCCCATGACGAAGACCGCCAGGGCAAGCATGTAGAGGGCAAAAGGCATCGAGTACTCCGAGGTGTGAGATCAAGAAATGGTTCTTCTTGTCACCACGGCCAGCGCCCCGGGTACGCCAGACATACGCCCACACAGATCGTGGGCGTCGTAACTAGTGGTTCAAGGGGCTGGCGGTGTGACCGACAACCCCTGACCTGTCTGATTCGGGACTCGACATGCCCCAAACTCTAACATGCCTTCAA
>NZ_JASPJI010000052.1:0-1400 GCF_030232285.1 Corynebacterium sp. MSK047
CAAAAAGTGTGTCCGCTCGGCGTGTTGCGGGGCGGGCACACCGTTTGTTACTTCATGGGGCCTTTTCTGATTCCTATCGAGTGTTCGTACTCGGTTGGGATAGCGTTGTCGTAGAAGGCTGGTCGGCCTGTTTCATGGTCGGCTTTGTTGTGGTCTTCTTCGACAAGATCGTTGACTTTGGCGAGTTGATCTTGGCCGAAATTGCACTGCCTGGCGATCTTTAATGGGTCGTCAGGCAGTTGCGTTTTCGAGTGCAGGTACCACTCGAGCATTTTTCGTTGGCGTTCCCCGGACCTGCCGCGATGCGCGTCGGCGATGCGTTTGAGCCCGGCGTTGATGCCGCCTTCCAGACTGTTTGTCGTTGAAGCCCAGCGTTGAGGCTCAAGCGCATTCGGTGGTGGCTGCAGGTAGGTAAACAGCCATCCTTTCCGTGAGAGGTGCAGCAGGGAGTTGTATGCCTTGCGAACTCGCAGATGGGTCCATTCCCACTGGTTGTTGAGTGTGCGGCGCTCTTTTGACACGGGCGTTTTCTCGTTGAGGAATGCTTTGAATACCTGTCCGAAGTCGTGCAGACGCAGCGTCCACTCCCGTGCCTGGTCGAGTGTGGTGATACGGGTCAGTTTCAACGCCAGGGCGTAGATGGCTTTGCCGGCGTCGGTGCGTGGTCGTGATGTGGTGTAGCGGCGGATGACGCGTTGCGCATGGACGAGGCATCGTTGGATTATCGCGTTCGGCCAGCAGGCTTTAATCGCAGTAAGTGCGCCTTGTCCGCCGTCGAGGACGACGCAGAGCGGCTCAGCGATTTTGCGGAGTAGCTGCGTGTAGGCGTGGGCGGTTTCGTGTTTGGTCCAGTGCCATGCGATGACGTGGTCGTGGCTGGCTGCGACGAGCAAGCATCCGGCGGCGGTGTAGGTACCGTCGATGAAGATCTGGTCGTAGATGCGCTGTGGGTCACCGTCGTTGGGGATGTCGATGAGCCAGAACGGTTTGAATCGGCGGTCAAGTGTCCAACGGCTTACCCCTTGTTGCTGGGCGAGTTCAGACAACGTTGCTGTGGAGGTGGCATAAGAGACGAAGGCTTTAAAGTCGCGGGTCTGCGTGCGGTCGGTGCGGGTTCGTGTCGTGGAACTGCCGCAGTTCGGGTCCTTGCATCGCCACCTGGTTGTGCCTTTAGAAGTGGTTCCGTTTTTCTTCATTTGCCCAGCGCATATCGGGCATCGTGGTCTGTTTTTACTCACCCGGAAAGCACACCAACCCCCGATTAGCACATGCGGGTGCCATTCCGGTGGATTGAACACTAATCGGGCGGATATAAGGTCTTGATGCTTATATCCGCCCGATTTACCCAGCCTAATCAGCAGTAATGCTGAAAGTCAGACACACTTTTTGCTACTTAACCC
>NZ_JASPJI010000053.1:0-1384 GCF_030232285.1 Corynebacterium sp. MSK047
GGTTAAGGGTCAAAAAGTGTGTCCGGAATCGCGGATTTTCACGGATTGACCTGTAGGTTTCCGGAAAGTATATGCTCCGGAAGCATATATCTAGCCCCCGACGGGAAATCCTCGGTGTGGCAGCCGTGATGTGCTATGCGCGGCGTGGTGTGGTGTCGCAATGTCGAAGAACCAACCACGCTGCCACTGCGGCGGTGAAATGAAACGCAACGGCACCACCAGCAAAGGCACCACCAGATGGCGCTGCAAACAATGCGGCGCCTCCAGCGTCAAACGTCGAAACGACATCACCAACGCGGCAGTGTTCACCCAGTTCATCGAGCATTGCACCACCGCAATATCACTCGACGACCTAGCCAAACGAAACGGTGTTAGCCGCGCCACCATGAAGCGGCGCTTCAAGTGGTGCTGGCTCGTTGATGTGCCTGACCCCACCGCCGGCCACCACAAGCGGATCTACGACCAGGTATTTCTCGATGGCACCTACACCGCCGGTGGCTGCCTGATCGTCGCGGCGACCATCGACCACGTGATCGCCTGGCACTGGTGCAAACACGAAACCACCCGCGACTACCAACTGCTGCTTGAACGCATCGAAGCCCCACTCATCGCCGTCATCGACGGCGGCCAAGGCGCATACAGCGCAATCAAAAAGTGCTGGCCGACTACGAAAATTCAACGCTGCCTCGTCCACGCCCAACGCGTGGTCCGCCGCTACACCACCACCAACCCACGCACCGATGCCGGGCGCACCATCTACCGACTTGCGCTGAAACTGACCCGGATCACCACACTGGATGAAGCCGCCGCGTGGGGTGTGCAACTGCACGAATTCTCCACGATCTACCGGGAATGGATGAACGAGAAAACCATGATCAAAGACCCCAAAACAGGTGCATGGACCCGCGTGTGGACCCACCACAACGTGCGCAAGGCCTACAACAGCCTCAACCATCTTTGGCGGTCCGAGATGCTGTTTGTCTACCTCAACCCGCCAGCAGGAGTCCTTGCGCCCGAGCGGATCAAATCCACCACCAACAGCTTAGAAGGCGGCATCAACGCCCAGCTCAAACTGCTCGCCAGAACCCACCGCGGCAGATCAGGCGAACGACAACGCCGCATGCTGGATTGGTGGCTCTACTTAAAAACGGAACTGCCTGACGATCCAGTACGAATCGCCAGGCAGTCCGACTGGGGCCAGGGCCAACTCGCCAAAGTATCCACCCTGACCCAAACCGAGAACCAAGCCGACCACGAAACAGGACGCCCAGCCCTCTACGACAACGCTATCGACACCGACTACACCCACTCAATCGGCATTCAAAAAGGCCAAATCTAACCCCCGCGACACGCCGAGCCAGACACACATTTTGACCCTTAACCC
>NZ_JASPJI010000054.1:0-1324 GCF_030232285.1 Corynebacterium sp. MSK047
GGGTTAAGTAAAGAAAAGTGTGTCCGCATGCCACCATAACCCCAGACCACACACCACAAATCACCAAAGAATAGCTCCCCGAAAGCTATTACCCACACCATCCCGCACCTCCGGCCACATTTGTGCTAACCGCACACCGGTTGGATTAAAGGATGACCACCAACCGCCCCAGCTGCCCACTATGCGGCAACAACACAAAGAAAAACGGCACCACCAGCAAATCAACCACCCGTTGGCGCTGCACCCACTGCGGACACTCCTTTACCCGCAACACCCAAACCCACAACAAAAACACCGCCACCATGGCTTTGTTCATCCAATGGGCCACCGGCACCCAATCTCTAACCACCTTCGCCGCACACCATGGCGTAACCAGGCAAACCATGCACCACCGATTCCGATGGTGCTGGTGGATCATCCCCACACCCACCATCGACTCATTCCGCATCCATGACCAAATCTTCCTCGACGCGACCTATCTAAAGTCCGGATGCCTCCTGATCGCAGCCAGTAAAACCCACGTCATCAACTGGACCTGGGCCAGACACGAAACCACCGCCGCCTACACCGAACTCCTACGCCCCATTGCCGCACCACTAATCGCAGTCACAGACGGCGGACAAGGTGCCCAATCAGCCATCCACCACTGCTGGCCAACAACACGCATCCAACGCTGCCTCGTCCACGCCCAACGAACAGTCCGCCGCCACACCACCAGCAACCCCCGCACCGATGCCGGCAAAACCCTCTACCGCCTAGCCCTGAAACTCACTCGCATCACCGACCTTGACCAAGCATCCACATGGGTCGCCCACCTGCACGAATTCGACCACACCTACCGGGAATGGATGAACGAGAAAACCACCATCAAAGACCCTGCTACCGGCGCCTACACCAAGGTCTACACCCACCAACGCGTCCGAGCGGCCTATCAATCATTGCTATCTCTGCACCGCAGAGACCTGCTGTTTACCTACCTGCAACCCCCACCAACAACCATCGACCCCGACAACCTTGCAGCAACAACAAACAGCCTCGAAGGTGGCATCAACGCCCCCATAAAAGAACTAGCCCGCAGACACCGCGGACTATCACTACCGCATCAACGCACAGTGATGGATTGGTGGCTGTATCTACATACAGAAGTCCCTGACGATCCGGTCAAGATCGCCAGGGACCAACGATGGGGTCAAGACGCACTTTCCACAGCAACAGACCTGATCACCCACAACACCACAGCCACTACCAATGACATCGGTGCACCAGCAGAATACGACACCGCCATCGACACCAGCTACCAACACAACCTCGGCATCCAAAAAGG
>NZ_JASPJI010000055.1:0-996 GCF_030232285.1 Corynebacterium sp. MSK047
AACCCATGTTATATTGCACAAGATAAAAATATATCATCATGAACAATAAAACTGTCTGCTTACATAAACAGTAATACAAGGGGTGTTATGAGCCATATTCAACGGGAAACGTCTTGCTCGAGGCCGCGATTAAATTCCAACCTGGATGCTGATTTATATGGGTATAGATGGGCTCGCGATAATGTCGGGCAATCAGGTGCGACAATCTATCGATTGTATGGGAAGCCCAATGCGCCAGAGTTGTTTCTGAAACATGGCAAAGGTAGCGTTGCCAATGATGTTACAGATGAGATGGTCAGACTAAACTGGCTGACGGCATTTATGCCTCTTCCGACCATCAAGCATTTTATCCGTACTCCTGATGATGCATGGTTACTCACCACTGCGATCCCCGGGAAAACAGCATTCCAGGTATTAGAAGAATATCCTGATTCAGGTGAAAATATTGTTGATGCGCTGGCAGTGTTCCTGCGCCGGTTGCATTCGATTCCTGTTTGTAATTGTCCTTTTAACAGCGATCGCGTATTTCGTCTCGCTCAGGCGCAATCACGAATGAATAACGGTTTGGTTGATGCTAGTGATTTTGATGACGAGCGTAATGGCTGGCCTGTTGAACAAGTCTGGAAAGAAATGCATAAGCTTTTGCCATTCTCACCGGATTCAGTCGTCACTCATGGTGATTTCTCACTTGATAACCTTATTTTTGACGAGGGGAAATTAATAGGTTGTATTGATGTTGGACGAGTCGGAATCGCAGACCGATACCAGGATCTTGCCATCCTATGGAACTGCCTCGGTGAGTTTTCTCCTTCATTACAGAAACGGCTTTTTCAAAAATATGGTATTGATAATCCTGATATGAATAAATTGCAGTTTCATTTGATGCTCGATGAGTTTTTCTGATAGTTAGTCTTTGTAGAGACACAAACCTGAAATTCCGGACACCGCGCTTCAGGACATCTCCCTGGACGCCGATATCTGGCAGTATCCGGACGG
>NZ_JASPJI010000056.1:0-938 GCF_030232285.1 Corynebacterium sp. MSK047
TTCATCCGCTCATTGCTACCTCGCTGCCACGGCGAATGCGGATCGGCGAAAAACACCTGGATATTCTCCGCGACAGAAAACTCCGTGTGTTTGGCAAACTCCACTCCCTGATCCCAGGTCAACGTCGAAATCGTGGTGTCCATCGACTCTTTGAGCCGACGAATCATCCGTACCATCACCTCATTGACACTGGCGGCAGTATGGTCAGTGCCGAGTCTGCCGAGCAGCACAAACCTGCTGCGGCGTTCCACCAACGTCGCTAAAGCACTGGTGCCATCTGCGCCAATAATCAAATCGCCTTCCCAATGACCGGGTACCGCACGATCATTGGCTTCGGCTGGGCGAAGTGAAATATTGGCATCATGAGTCCAGCGTTTTCCACGTGGCTTGGGCACCCCGGCTAAAAGCGAGCGGGGTTTACGCCCTGGCCGGGTAGTCCGGCAGGACTTTTCAAACACAAGTTCTTTGCGCAAGCTGCCTGCCCCTTGTACGTAAAGGGCCTGGTAAATCGACTCGTGGCTAATAGTCATGGACGTATTATCACCCCACAGTGCAGCCAACCTGCCACTGGCCTGACGCGGCGAGGCGCCACGGTTGAGCAGATTGACAACCTGGGCGCGCAAAAATCGATTGTCATCGAGTTTGCGCGGCTTTGGACGAGCAAGACGCCCGCGGCTGGCCTGATCAGCGTGATAGGCATCGTAGATACCATCGACGCTGTTGCGTGCGATTTCACGACTGATAGTGGATTGACTACGACAGACTATCTGGGCGATACGCCGGTGCGAATGACCTGCCCGCAGGCAATCGGCAATAATTAAGCGTTCCGCCAGCCCTAGCCGCCGACCAGTACCAACACGAGATACATCACCAGGTGTTATCCGACTGCGGGTATTCATAGTGGTCAATCTAGCCCGCCGGTTATACACCGTGGTTGT
>NZ_JASPJI010000057.1:0-898 GCF_030232285.1 Corynebacterium sp. MSK047
AAGATGTTCATGGTCTCCCCGATCACTGCCCGGAAATGGGCAGGCCGCTACCGGGAAGAGGGTGAGTTTGGGATGCAGGATCGCTCCAGCAAGCCGCACCGGATCCCAGGCAGGACGCCCGAGCATGTCAAGAAGAAGATCATCAACCTGCGCTGGCGGCTTCGACTGGGGCCAGCCCAGATCGCTGCGCGACTTGGTCTCTCGACGTCGACTGTTCACGCGGTCCTCGTCCGTTGCCGCGTGAACCGCCTCTCGCATATCGATCGTGTCACTGGCGAGCCATTGCGGCGATATGAGCATCCTCATCCGGGATCGTTGATTCATGTCGATGTCACGAAGTTCGGCAACATCCCCGACGGCGGTGGACATCGTTACGTAGGTCGGCAGCAAGGCGCACGGAACAAGCTCGCGACTCCGGGATTACCACGAGGAAAAGATCACAAGCCGCGCACCGGGACGGCGTTCGTTCACACAGTCATCGACGACCACTCCCGCGTCGCATACGCAGAAATCTGGTCGGATGAGCAGGCGAGCACAGCGGTGGGAGTTCTCGAACGCGCCGTGGCCTGGTTCGCCGAACGAGGCGTGACCGTCGAGCGAGTCCTATCCGACAACGGGTCGGCATACAGATCCCACGCATGGAGGGACTTCTGCGCTCGGCTCGGCATCCGACACAAGCGGACACGCCCCTACCGGCCGCAGACGAACGGGAAGATCGAGCGATTCCACCGCACGCTCGGGGACGGCTGGGCCTATGCCAGGTTTTACGGTTCAGAGGCCGAACGACGCCTGGCGCTGCCCGGCTGGCTCCACTTCTACAACCACCACCGACACCACTCTGCGATTGGCGGCGTACCCTTCGACCGACTCAACAACGTCCCTGGACATCACACCTAGC